>JAEOST010000065.1 GCA_016840245.1 Candidatus Thorarchaeota archaeon | reverse complement strand
CATTGTTCACACAGCATTTTGACGAGAACATCATCTGTTGTATTCTCTTCGAGTATTCGGTGCGCTAGTTCTTCCACCAATGCATCAATCATAGAGTTGGTGGATGTGGAATCTGTTTCTCGTAGATATTTACTGACTGCTGGTTGTGTGATGTGAAGGCGACTTGCAATCGTGTTCTGTGAAGCACCTTTCTTGCTAAGGAGTTGAGCTAGTCTTGATCTCACAGGGTAGAGGTAGTCTTTCTGAACAAGTTCACAGGGGGGTTTCATGGTAATCCTTCTTTAGGAGACTATATATCTCGGTTTTATAACTTAGTTATATAACACTGATATAAAGGTGCTGAAAGCTGTGTCCGAGTACCCCCGGAGAAGAGACCCTCGATTGGTGATTGGTGTATTTATTGTAATTATCTCTATTCTAGTCGCATCCATTGCATTCATCAATTTCTATCAAAGCGAACCCCGAACGCTGCGGATTTACACCTATGATAGCTTCCTTGTGTGGGGTGCGAATCCTGGTGAGATAGACGATGTTGTTTTTGGTCCCTTTGAGAGAAGACACAATGTGAATGTAAGCATCGAGCGACTACAGACGGATGCTAGTGGTATTATTACTCGACTGGCAGCTGAAGCAGCAAATCCTATCGCAGATATTGTAATAGGGATTGACAATATCATGATTCTAAAAGAAATCACAAAATCCGTACTTGAACCCTACACCCCTTCAAATATTGATCAAATTAACTCAACTCTTATAGATTATTTAGATCCAGATCACTATGTAACCCCGATTGATTATGGCCTCGTGACACTCATTCATTCCATCAGTTCAATCAATGCGACATCGAATCCAGATATTGAGAATCTGACATTAGCAACTTTAGCAGATTATGCTGATGCATTGGTGACTGAGAATCCAGGTTTCAGTAGTCCTGGTCTAGCATTCCTTCTCTCAGAGATTGCTATATCTGAGAAGCTACTCAATCAAGACTGGAGAGAGTGGTGGATAGACGTGAATGAGGATATTAGTGTAGCATCTGGTTGGACTGATGCATGGACAATCTGGGATGAGTCACCTACTCGTCATTTCTTGAACAGCTATGGAACTGATCCTGCTTACTCAGCATATTTCTATGGTTCCCCTCCAGATACTGCAATTGCACCTTTACATCACAATGGCACCGACTATGCTTGGATGCAGGTTGAAGGAATTGGTTTGGTTAAGGATGGTCCTAATCCTAAGTTAGCTAAACTCTTCATAGACTACTGCTTATCCGAGGATGTCCAGAGCTATATTGGAGTGAATCAATGGATGTTTCCAGCATAGTATATGGTGGAGATGGTCGAGGTCTTCTATTATGCTATACCTGCAGTTGAAGTAACGATTCTAAATAGCCTACTCCCACGAAATGAGATTGCAGCAAATCTTGATTCATGGTTGGATGAGTGGAATATTATACGCACGGGGTAAGACTGAATGATCAAAAGAAGATGGGGACTACTGAGCATCTTAGTCTTCTTAATTCCAGTCTTACTTCTTATTGGATTCACAGTTTATCCTGTAATATTTGTCATCTTGCGTGGATTAGTTGGGAGTGCTCCCTCAAATCCTCTTGAGATTCTTTCATCAGTCTTGACATTTCGTGCATTTTCCTTCAGTGTAGTTGAAACCATCATGAGTGCTGCTGTAACGGTTTTGATTGGTCTACCTGGAGCTATTATTTTCTCTCGATTACAATTCAGGGGAAAGAGAATTGTTCACTCTCTACTCATTATCCCTTTCATTCTTCCACCAATAGTAGTAGTTGTTGGTTTTATTCGAGTATTCGGGTCATATGGATGGTTAGACTCAATATTGATGATGATTTCAGGGAGTACAAGCTCGATTGTAAATCTATCATATGGACTGCCAGGAATTGTGTTAGCTCACGCATTCTATAACATACCACTTGTCATCCTCATGGTTTCAGCTTCATTGAATCAATTGCACCATGAACTCGAAGAGAGTGCAGAGATTCTGGGTGCTAGTTCCTATGAGAAATTTCGTAAAATTATCCTTCCCCACATTCTCCCTTCACTCCTAGTTGCTACTCTACTCACTTCTCTATTCTGCTTCGTATCATTTCCTATAGTATTGACTCTGGGTGACGGTAGGTACAAAACATTGGAGATTATGATCTATGAATCATTTTTGAATATCGATTATGTTAGAGCCAGCACAATTGCACTGATTCAGATCGTCATCACTTTGGTCATTGCTTATGCATATATCCGCACATCAAAACGATCCTCAGAAAATGGGATGTCCTCTCCATTCAGTAGAACTATCTCATTTCGTGATTTATCATTGAAGATTAGATTAGCCTTAATCTCCTATGTTTTCTTTCTGATCTTTTTTGTTGCAGGACCAATTCTGGCCATCGGACAAGCAGCTTTTTACAATCCAATATCACATGAATATACGATATCAGGAATGGCAAATATCTTCGCAACAGGGACTTCAGGAGCGCTTGTCCCACTGATCAACTCCATTCTATATGCATCGTTAGCTACAATCTTTTCTGTTCTTCTCGCTATACCTTTAGCCTACTCATCTCGGATCAACTTCTCATGGGTTCCCGAAATCAGTACTCTGCTTGTTCTTCTCCCACTTGGTATATCATCAATCACGTTAGCGTATGGTCTAATGATCGCCATTGCTGTTCCATTAGGACTCACAATTAATCCATGGCTCATCATAGTTATAGCCCAAACAATCATTGGACTCCCTTTTT
>JAEOST010000624.1 GCA_016840245.1 Candidatus Thorarchaeota archaeon | reverse complement strand
ATTCTGAATTGCGCTCTTGAAGATTGAAGTGTTTTCTTCTAGCATATCTGGCATTCTATTGTTTGCTCCGCCTAACTCAAGAATAACACACGGTATACCTTCATCGCCACAGGAGTTCAAGAGAGTGTTAGGATGATGACTTTCATGAAGAAGCTTCCAATCTGGTCCGACAGCTTTCCCGAGTTCAATCGATTTTGGATCGGCACTAATCATTATCCGGTTAATTAGATAGAAGAGTCCACCTCCACCGTGGAGAGAAACGACATAGTCCATGTGTTTCACAATATTGGTGAAATAAACATGTACAAATCGTTGAGAAACAGATCCAGAAGGATTCCCTGGAAAGAGTCTATTCATATCATAATTATAACGTTCGTCTGGATTTCCACGTGTTCCCGTTTCATATGCTCGAATATTTAGAACAGGTACTGCTACTATGGAACCGGATAAATCCGCGGGATTCAACTCGTTCATCATTTTAATGATTGATAGAGTACCTTCGGTTTCATCACCATGACAACACGCTTCTAGTAGTAAGGTTGGACCTGGCTTCACACCGTTAACTACTATGACTGGTATTCCAAGAGGTGAACCATCGGACCTTGTAGATACAGGAAGCCATCCGCTAATTCGTTCACCTTTCTTTGAGATTATTTTCAAAATATCATGAAAATCCATATAATTTTCCTCATTATTATGGACGGGACATAGAATATATAAAGGTGATTTTTATTATTCCGATTATCATGACCGGGCCTCATAAATTCCGAATATATCAGAAACTTCAGCAAAATAAAGCGAGTATTTTTTCTGAAATTCGAGAAGCTGTAGATTCACTTGGAATACCTGACGATATCAAGGGAAAGTTTGGACTGGGTGGAGGTTCAGGAACACCACCAACTATCCCGATTGATGTTCTAGATGCGATGCATAGTGCAAGTCGAGAGGTCATCCAACTTGTGAAACTTGCTGACGAATTGAGAGATATTGTAAAAGATGTTTATGGGGACTCATATGATGCAGTAGCAACTAGTACTGCGGAGGCTGCGTTATGGGTATCCTATGAAGCACTCTTCACTCCCCCAATTCAGGGTAGAGGGTCAACATATTCATCAGCTTATATTGCACCTTATGAGCGACACCTTCATCATCAGGGAGGGTACGGGAGACCGTTTCCTCCAAAATACAAAGACCTATTCTCTGACCGTGGCGTTACTTCAGGAGACCTTGGAATTCAAGGAAAGAGGTTAGCTAATCTTGAAACATTGGTTGTTCCTCTTGAAGGTGCAAGATATGAGGTTCACGGAATAAAATATCATACAATTCCTATGCTCACGACTGTTGATCCAGACAAGTCAATTGAAAGAATGAAGAATGTAGCTGATCGCCACATTGGCAAATTAGCAGGTTTCGCTTCGCTTGGCTATGACACAGTTGGTTATGGTTATGGTGACAAGGATAGTGAGGGTGTTCCAAAATTACAGAAATACATCGGAAAAGCCGCACAGGAGTATGATGTTCCGTTTATCTGTGATAACGCACGTGGCCTGCCTTTTGGTGGAACTGACCCAAGGAAAAACATGGCAGATGTCATGTTTTATAGTATGGATAAGGCTGCAGGAGGTCCAACATGCGGTTTCATGCTCGGAAAGGAGGATGTCATGGTGCCAATCCGAAAAGCAATGGGTGTACATGGAGCCCGACAGGGTACAGCATCTGCTTTTGGTAAGGCAGGATATGTAATGGTTGATCCTGGCAAAGAGGCACTAGCAGGTCTGGTTGTAGCTCTCAGAAAACTGCGTGATGATCCAAATCGATTTAGAAAGAATATTGAAACACTTCACAAGATAGTTACAGATGCTTTCAGCAAATCGGATGTACTTTCACAAGATGGCGTTAGAGTGACTAAATCTTACAATGGTGTCGCTGTGGAGGTCAATTATGTCGACACTTGGAAGGATGACTCTAGAGGATTACCAATTTTCAGTATTGAAGATATGTACGCTGGAACAAACTTCATTCAGTATGGACTTGCTCAGGCTGGAATACGTCCACCGTTGAGCTATGATGGCAATATCTTCATCGTATTTGGTCAATCCAATCTAGATGATAATGACGAGATAATGGTTGATCGATATGAGTTAGCGGTTAAGGGATTAGTAAGCACTCTTGAAATCATCTCACAGTGGGGAAAAATGGAGTAAATTAGGAGTTGAAGTAATATGGACTATGTAGACAGTATGCTGGAAGTTATTGGAAATACGCCACTGCTGAAACTGAATCGGATTGGGAAGGATGTCAAAGCAAATGTCTTTGTGAAATTGGAGCATCTTAATCCAAGTGGAAGCTACAAAGATCGAATGGCATTGGCAATGATCGAGGCCGCTGAGCGCGGTGAAACTTGGAATGGTAAGAAATTGAAACCGGGAGGTGTTGTCTGCGATGCATCTGCAGGTAACACAGCTCCTGCTCTTGCCTTTGTGTGTGCTATGAAGGGTTATGAGATCAGATTATGTTCTTATGCCCATTTCCTTCATTCTGATGATAAGCAAAAGAGTGCAAGACTCAAAATTAGTTCAGCATTTGGTGCAAATCACTATCCCTGTCCTCTGCCAGATGATGAGATCTTGGATGCATTTGAGGATGAAAAGGAGAGAAGATTTGCTGTTATAATCGGCGGAAAGAACCACATGTATGAGATGGAACTCAATGATCCAGATGTCGTGTGGGTTGATCAGATATACAATGATGCCAACTGGCATGGACACTTAAAAATGGGAGAAGAAATTTACACACAACTCGAGGGGCAAATTGATGCATGGGGCGCTTCTATTGGATCCGGAGCTACATTCTTAGGGGTGGCCAAGGCACTAAAGAAACATGGTGTCGAGCCATATACCTTCGGTGTAGTACCTGATGAAGGAACTAGCTTGGTGGACATAAGCACAGGAATCATGAACAGTGAAACTATGGGTAGGCCACCTCTAAGAATGAAGATATGTGAAATGCTGGGTCTTGAGAAATGGATAACAGAAGATTCGCTTGTTGAGAAAGTCTACAAGGCGGGATATCCTAATGAATGGTTTGGAGTGACACAGGATGATGCCAGGGCGATGGCAAACAGACTCTGCCAGGAAGAGGGAATCTACTGTGGTATGTCTTCTGGAGCTAATGTTTACTCAGCAATGAAAGTTGCTGAACGATTAGAAGAGGGGCAAAATGTTGTAACTGTAATCGTTGATAGACGAGACCGTTACATGGATGAATACCCCAATGACAAATACATAGTATAGATGAAGGTGTTAGTTAAATGCCAATCAATCTAGATAGAGCACAAACAATAATGACTGAATTGGGACTTGATGCAATTTTAGCATCATCTCCTGAAAATTTCTTCTACGCTAGTGACCTCTACATACCTTTTATTGACCGCTTTAGAGGATTCTTGAGTGGTTTAGGGGCATTCGCGTTGATACCTCGTGAAGGCGATGTGATTGTATCAACAACCGCTATGGATGCAGATTTAGCCAAACTCACATCTAAAATCAAAGATATCAGATTCACAAGAACGTGGGCATATTTCCAGAGAGATGGTGCACACGAAATCGATGTCTATGAGAATCCAGTTGAATCTTTGACGGAAATTGTAAAGGAATTGGGTTTGACTAAAGGTAAAATCGGTATAGAAGAGAAGACTTTGCCTATCGTAGATTATCGAAATATAACCAAGAGTCTACCTGATGCAAAATTCATTGATGCCTCTAAGACATTTCTCAACATCAGAGCAGTGAAATTGCCAGAAGAGATTGCGAGAATCAGAAAAGTGTGTGAGGTTTCTGAGAAAGCATTTGATGCTGCATTCTCAATTTGCAAAGTTGGTACAACTGAAGCGGAGATACTTGGTGCATTTCAACAATCCGTACTGGATTCTTTAGGATACATACCTAAAGGGATTCATCATCAGAATTTCACTATTGGTATTCATTCTGCAACCGTCAGAAGGGGTGAACCACTTGACCTAGCACTTCAGGCAGGTGACATTATGCGTTTTGATGGTGGAGCAATTTACAAAGGATATCGATGTGATTTTGCTAGAACCCATGTCCTAGGAAAAGCAGAAGATAAGGTCAAGAAGGTTTACAATGCCTTAGTGAAAGCTGAGGAAAACATCATCAGTATGATAAAACCTGGCGTCAAATTCTCTGATTTGTTCAAAATGGGACTGAAAACAGTACAAGAAAGTGGATTTCCTGAGTTTACGAGAAAACACTTTGGTCATGGACTTGGGCTTATCACTGAAGAAGAGCCATTGATTGCACCAAATAACGATACACTTGTTCAAGAGGACATGGTTCTGTGTGTTGAAGTACCATATTACTGGACAGGTGTTGGTGGATTCAATGCTGAAGATGTAATGCACGTACAATCCGATGGTGTCGAAGTATTTACACCAAACCTGAGCAAAGAACTCGAGATCTGAGGCTAAAGTCATGAAATATGAAGGAAATTTCCTGAAACCTAGAGAAAGTGAAGACATTCCACATCATGATAGTAAAATCATCAAACAGACCGGAATGTCATATGTGCTTCTTGATAATCTACATCATCCAGATGCAGATGTTCGTGTAACAACTCGATATATCCAAGATGTACCAAAAGAAGCTCCTGCGTATGTCGAATTACACACTCACGACGTTGATCAGGTCTTCATATTTCTGAGCTTTCCAGGAAACACAGATCCAATGAAAATCGAAGTGATTTTTGAGGATGAGGTGTACAATGTTGAAGCACCAGTCACTGTTTTTATTCCAAAAGAGGTTCCCCATACTCAGAGAGTACTGAGTGGTAAGGGCAGATTGGTGACAATTCTGAAGAAAGGAACATATCCATAGTCTACGATATGTTCCATCTTTTCTTTTTCTAAGTCCCGCCAAATTCATAGATGAGCGACGCAACGCATTTTACATAACCTGAGATACCATCTACTTTGTCAGTACCATCAACACGGAAGAATTCATCAAATCCATGACTATGACCTCCAGATCCAACACAACCTGTTGCGAAGGGGAGACCCAGTGGTTCACGAT
>JAEOST010000623.1 GCA_016840245.1 Candidatus Thorarchaeota archaeon | reverse complement strand
GTCTGTTCGTCAATACTACAGGGTCGCTCTATGAAGACGATGATTACGACACCTACCAAGGGTATACCGTTTGGGAGGGTGACAATATTGGTGCGCATCCCATTATGGACGGTGTTGAGAGAATGGAAATCGATTTGAGTAATGCATTCATTTCGATTGGTTCTGGAACTGCTCTACTTTCAACTGATGGTGATGGAACCACTCATTGGTCAGATGGAACTCCAGCTATCGATTTACCAATTTATGCAGCAACAACTCATGAAATGGGTCGTGTCGTTTTCTTGACTGATGTAGAACTTGGCTTCTTGTCAGATCCTGAAAGTGATGGGTTCGGAGATCTATACGATTCTGATAACCCAATTTTCTTAGGTAACGTATTCAAGTGGCTAGCAGAGAATCGAGCACCCTCTGTTGAAGTGATTTCACCGAATGGTGGAGAACTTCTCAACGGAACAATCACTGTGAGCTGGGATGCTGTTGACTTCGATAGTGACCCCTTGACCTTTGATGTCTATTACAGTGACAACAATGGTTCTGACTGGGCACCACTTGCACTTGGATTATCTCTTCAAGAGTACGAATGGAACACTACTCAGCATGATGATGGAAACTCATACATGATACTTGTGGAAGTATCTGACGGAGAACTTGGAGGTCAGGATGTTTCCGACGATCCCTTTGAGTTGGACAACTTTGTTGGTGGTGGACCTGGATTACCCCTTGATCCGATGCTACTCGCAATCATCGGCGGAGTAGTCGTCGTCGTTGTGATAATCTTGGTCATCCTCATGAAGAAGAAGGGTGGCGGCAAGAAGTAGGACACAATATGTCATTGGAGACTTGGGTGGGGTATTCCCACTCAAGTTATCCTTTTCTTTTTTCAATCAGAGACCACGCAAATAGCCTGGTCGTAGTTTGCTAGTATCATCATCATTGATTGTATCCGACAGTACCCTTAGGATTGCTTCTTTGTCAGAATTCAAAGTGCCTCGGATGGGAAGATAGTTCGAAGCGTGGTTTGTCCTGAATACACAGTTTGACAAATCCAGCCCCTCAACAAGTAACTTGAGCTCCTTCAGTATCTCCATTGGACTCATTGGAACAAACACCTTCGTTTGAACCATCTCATTGATTCTCGTTCCCGGAGGAGTCATCAAAGTAAGAGCTCCAACATATTCTGGGTCAATCTCATTCAGGACCTTGGCGGTTGCTTGAGCATGTCGTTCTGAATGTTCAAGTCCTCCAAGACCAAGAATGATTGTCAGGGATAGTGGTATTCCAGCATCACGGATTTTCTTGCAAGCCTTGATGTTCTCCTCTGAATCAACACCTTTCCTAGACCAACGGAGTAAATCATCATCTCCTGTTTCCAACCCTAGGTAAACGATACCAAGACCTGCATCATGTATTCTTCTCAGGTCATCAACACTCTTGTCGCGAACATCCTTGGCATAACCATAGACACTAACTCGTTCCAGGGATGGTAGTTCAAGTTTCAGTACTTTCAGTGTTTCAATGAGGTCATTGGTTGGCATAGCTAATGCATTTCCATCTGCCAAGAAGACTCTGTGAACTCTCAGTTTGTAAGAGTCAGGAAGGGAGTCTAGGTCTGACTGAACTCCATCTGCACCTCGTATTCTGTACTGCTTCTGCTTGTACGAAACGCAGAATATGCAGGCATTGTGAGAACATCCCACTGTTGCTTGGAGAATCAGACTTCTTGCCTCACTTGGAGGTCTCCATATACTTCCTTCATACGTGAGCATTGGACTACACCGTTGACAGACAGATTGAGAGGAATACTCCTCATCATCTTTTGGGTCTATCCTCTTTCATCCAAAAAGAGTTGAGTACTTCTTATCCAAATAGTCAATAAACGGGTCAGCTGTCAACGATTTTCCTGTGATTTCCTTGATCATCTCTGTAGGGTCACGCATATTCGATTTCAAATGAACGTTCTCTATCAGCCATTGAATTGGACTTGCGATGTTTCCTTCTACAATATGATTAGTCCAATCTGGGATTTCTTTGGATATCTTTTCACGTATCATTGCAGCATAGAGATTTCCCAGAGCATAGGTGGGAAAATACCCCCAGTATGCCCATGCCCAATGAACATCTTGTAGGGCTCCCTCGGTGTCTGTTTCTATTTCAACTCCAAGATAATCTTCGAACTTATCGTTCCATATTGCTG
>JAEOST010000622.1 GCA_016840245.1 Candidatus Thorarchaeota archaeon | reverse complement strand
CATTCCCGTTGTTGCTGCACTTGTTCTATTAGATGGAAAGGTTGTGGTTGTTAGTTCAAGGACGAAAGATCTCTGGGGTCTCCCTGGAGGATTCGTTGAAGTAGGAGAAAGCCTCGAAGAAGCAGTAATTCGCGAGGTTCTTGAAGAGACTGGTATTCAGATTAGAGTGGAGAGATTTCTGAAATCCTATGCCATGAAGAAGAAAGAGGAAGATATGGTGTTTTCCGTGTTTATAGCCGAAGCATATGGTGGAGAACCCAATGCCTCAGATGACGTTGATGAGGTTCTCATCCTCACTCCAGAAGAGGCTCGTCAACAATTAACTGGACGGTTTGCAAAGAAATCACTTGAGCTATGGATTGAAGGTCAGATGAAGTAAACTGCTTCCTCAACCAATCTGAACAGATGATATCTCACCAACCTGTAACCAATCATCCATATTTCCGAAGTCACTCTTGTCAATCTCAAAGGGTTGAACTTCTTTGACATCCTTGACTCGTATTAGAACCAGATACCGTTTGCCACTCCAACGTTTCAACTGGGAATCGGTGAGCTGTAATTCAGATTGGTACTGCTGAATAAGAGCAAGAGATTCATCCTTGGTCATTTTATCGGAGTTCAGGACAAAATCAACTATACCCTTTGCCTTCACCACACCTTCTGCATTATTGTTGATGAAATAGAGAATGTCACCCTCATTGACACGACCATAAGGCATCTTTCGTCCTGTCGCACCACGTATCACCATCTTCTTTGTCCCTTGGAGTAACGATTCCATCTCTTTTGCCTTGAAATCAAGATACACAACATGGTCCATTTGAATCGCCACAGTAGGACTCTAACTGGTCACAACAGAAGTTGATATATAACTCCAGAGTTCTATCGTTTCACCCCATATGTGCCTTTTGCGCTATTGTAAAGGGACAAATAAAGCGCTGTTTATTAGTGAACCACAATGGAAAAGAAGAAAAACAAGTGGCCAATTAGCGCTCTAGCAGGAATTCTCGTAATTACCATCTACTCCACATTTACATTCATTTCGTGGGCACTATTTCCAGAACCAGTGTCACCAGTAACGCACTGGCTCTCGGACTTTGGTAGTAGCACTAAGAATCCTGCTGGTGCAATCTTCTACAACCTAGGGTGTATCTTCACTGGGACCATGCTCTTTCCTTTCTACCTGGGACTATACGTGTTCTATTCGGACGTGAAATGGCGCAAGTTAGGTGTGATAATCACCCAGATCTTGGGGATCATTTCTGCATTCTGCGATGTCATGGTAGGCGTATTCCCCGAAGACCAGATGGTGGAACACATGTTCTGGTCGAGACAATTTTTTTTGTTCAACCTGCTCGTGCTCATCGTGGGCATCATCTCGGTCCTGTGCGATGATCGGTTCATTAAACCTATTGCGCTATACGGCGCTTTCGTAGTCGCATGTAACTTGGTATTTGTGTTGAATGATTTCGCGGCTGAAATGAAATGGGTAGAGTGGTTCGTGGTTTTTTCCGCGTTGGGGTTTGTGGCTCTGATAACCGTAAATATGCTGAAGATGCGGGACCCCTCCTGGAAGTACCAGTGGAAGGGACCAGACATTTGAGGAGTTTTTTTTGATATATACTCTAAATGTGTTCCACAATAGTAGAGTCAAAAGTAGATGGGGCCCAGGGGGGGAATCGAACCCCCGTCAAGGGAGCCACAATCCCTTATGCTACCGTTACACCACCTAGGCCATGTCTTTGGGGGACAGTTTCACGCACTGAGATTTTATCTTATTAGCTTATCCATGTAGAATCGCTGCTCAATGAGAAGGACACTATCCTAAAAAGTAGAAACGGTTATTGTATTATATGTTAGAAAGTGATTGAGGAGTATCCATATGAAACTAGACAGAAGAAGAAAACAGATTCTTGTGGTACTCACAATGTCAATCGTTGTGATCTCAATGTCTCTGACTACAATCTATCTCCACGATAACCCTACTGAGTTCACACCTATCGAAGACATCAATCATAATCTGATTCCAATAGGGACCAATGTTACAGTGAAAGGAAAGATAATTCATGTAATCTATTTGTGGATGACTATACAAAGTATTACTATCACCGATGGAAACGGCAATCTCACATTTGGATTAATTCCAAGTCAACCGTCCCTCTCCACAAGTTTGAGTATCATAGTATCTGGAACGGTAGGTTCGAATACATCACTTCATTCAGTGAGTTACGTTGATAGAGTGTTACTGTTCATATGAGATTGGTGCTAGTCTAGTTGACAGATATTGGTTCTGTCGCTAAAATTGAATACAATCTATAAACAAAAAGAAAACAACTTAGAACGAATCCTTGGGGGACAGTTTCACGCACTGAGATTTTATCTTATTAGCTTATCCATGTTGATAGAGATTTTTCATATAATGGCATGTTAAAAGAAAATCCCCAACTTTTTATTTCAGGGGGCATTTGAAGTGGGCTTATGGATATGGTTGATAAATTCATACT
>JAEOST010000621.1 GCA_016840245.1 Candidatus Thorarchaeota archaeon | reverse complement strand
GCACTTCTTAGCGCAAGTGCAAACACAGCTGCTGTGAATATCGCTCCGCCTAAAGAGCCAGTCCACATGAACCAACCCAGCAATGCAGCACCAAAAACAAAGAGTAGTACAAGCAATGGAATTGATCTGAATATTGTTTCATAGCCTCTTGAAAACCACTGCATTTCAGGAGTGCCATAGACACGCATCAAAGCAAGTGCTGTCCCAACGAAAAATCCAACTGCTAAAGAAATAAGGGTGAGAGCAAGAGTCATCGTGAGTCCTCTTACAGCAATCAAGTATAGAATGTCTAGAAGACTCTGTGTCTCTTGCACTCATATCACCCATTTATTGGTTATCCAAACCATTTAGCTATTAGCGCATCTACAGAACCATCTGCAAAGCCTTCAGCAATGGCAGCGTTACATGCTCCAGCAAGTCTGTCACTGCCATATCTTATGTAGAAAGCTGTTGGTGGTGCAAGCACTGTGAAGATTGTCTTGACATCAAAGGTTTGACTGTAGAGGTCAAGGATGGGCTCATCGACGTATATAGCGTCAAGAGTTCCTGCTTCCAATGCTTGGAACATTGTTTCAACAACTGGATATCTGGTGAGTGTAGCTTCCATACCAGTGATGGCTGAGAGCTCCTCATCTTCAACAGTTCCGGTCTGAACTCCTACATTTTGTCCGACAAGATCTTCTAGATCAGTGATAGTAAGAGTTGAATTGTCCATAGTAACAACAACTTCATTCGTTCGGATGTACCAGGTCAATGATTGAAGAACATCCAACCGTGCAGCAGTAATGAATGTGGCTGAAGCAATCATATCGATTGATCCTTGTTGACATGCACCAACTAGGTTGTCAAAGTCCATGTCAACCCATTCAGTAGTTACGCCTAGATAATCGGCTACCAAGTTTGCGAGATCAATATCAAACCCTTCTAGTGTGTCAGTGGTTGTATTGTACATCTCGAATGGAGGCCAATTAGTATTAGTACCGACAACGATAGTCCCACGTGCCATAATGACGTCATAATCATCAGCTGGGGCAACCAGCGTTGGTGTAAGATAGCCTACACCAAAACCAACGATTATGCCAATCACCAGGAAAGTAATGAGTCTAACTTGTCCGCCTGACGACATTTTTTCAAATTCCTCCTTTCTCTGCGAATCCCTAGATTCACATAGAATGTTGCTTAGTAACTCCCTCCTTGAAAAGGCTTGTTATCTTCGCGAGAGAGTCTTATTGGTGGTTTGTTAAACAGACTACAGGTATCGAGTGCAGAGTATCGCCAATCTCAGTCTTCATCATAGTCCTTGTGAATGACATGCAATGGATGTTCAGGAATAGACCTCAGGATCTTCTTGAGATATACAGGATAGAATTCAAGCTCAGTCAGTTCTGCAGGTTTGAACCATCTGAAGGCTAATTCATAGACTCTATCAGGGTCCAAATCAGCTTCTTGACCATTGAACTCCTCTTGTTCCCATACGCCACTTGGTTTATTGGGAGTGACCAAGAAGTAGAATCCGATTCCGTGTATCTTCTTGCCTTTCATGACAAAGTAGTTTTCCTCAATCCAGAGTAGGCGTTGAACATCAATCTCAAAGTTTGCTTCTTCAAGGAATTCTCTTCTCACAGTTTCTACTGAGGTCTCGTGTAGTGTACAACCGCCACCAGGTAGGACCCAGAAATCCAGGTCAGGATCATCAGCAACTTTGCAGAGCAATACACGATTCTCACTATCTAGCATCACTCCTGCAGCTCTCACACCAAATCCGCTCTCATCCCAGGTGAAATCGATTTTTTTCGGATCCATTGCACTCTCCAGCTCCACGAATTATGCGCAACCACTCATCAAATTTAAAACACCCGAATAGGATTCTGATTCGATTACTTTGTCTTTCACTCCAGAAGATGCATTCAGGATGGCTGAAGAACTCAAAGTCAATCCTGATGATCCAGATAAATGGTACAGCCTCGGAGTGGGCTATCTATCATTGAATCAATATGCAAATGCAGAGATATCATTCAAACAGTGTCTCAAACTCAACAAAGAACATCCTTCAGCTTTGGGAGAGCTCGGTTCACTATACGTTTTGAAGGGCAAGACAAAGGCTGCAATCAAGAACCTCGAGAAGAGCCTGAAGCTCGATCCAGGACGAGATGATTTCTGGGCGAACTTGGGGAGAGCATTTCTCCAAGCTAGTAAACCTAGGGATGCTATCATAGCATTGGAGCATAGCCTCGCAATCAAGCCGGGTGTACGAGATACCATGGTCTCGTTAGCAAGAGCCTACAACAATCGTGAGTCATGGGAAGATGCACTGGAAACGTTACGTCAAGCAGACTCGCTGTTTCCCAAGGACTACGAGATTCTCAAGGGGTTGGCTCGTTCATTGATGAAACTGGGACGCACAAAGGAGCTTGAGGAAACATACATGACAATGAGGGAGATCGAGCCAGAAGATCACACACTTCTCATGTATCTCGGACAGATCGCCTTCAAGAGGGGACAGACAGTAGTTGGTCTTGAGTACTATCAGAAAGCAGTAGAGATGGAACCAGAGTCCTTTATGGCTTGGAAGATTCTGCTCGAAGCTTTAGAAAAGCTAGGAATGAAGGAAGAGGCTCAAGAAGCTAGAGCAAAGTACAAGGAAATAGAGGAGAGACTCAGAAAGTCCGGAACTCGAATAATCCCAAAGTTCTAGTTATTCATCTTGACTTAAGGAACGGAAAAAAAGAAGGAGCTGGTACAGAGGAATTCTCTATACCAGAACTTGTATTGAGTACAACCCCACCTACTACTTTTCCTTCATGTACACGAAGAGGAAGAGGATCAGGTATAGCCCGAGTAGTCCAACAATCAACCAAGTTGCAACTGGAAGTGTCATTGTGAAATATGCCCAGAGCATCGCTATGAGTCCAAGTATATTCCAGAACAGTTGCATCATGACATACACCTCAACCTTGTCCCATGATGTAGCCCGATAGGCTAGAAGACCCCCTAT
>JAEOST010000620.1 GCA_016840245.1 Candidatus Thorarchaeota archaeon | reverse complement strand
CCTCCTTTGTGCTGTTTCTCACCATAGCAACTCGGCGAACATTGGCTGTACCTGGTAGAAGATCCACGTCATAGCTTGACGTCCAACCTGCGCCACCGCATTGATATGTAACGTCGAGTCCGACCTCTGCATTCTGGGTCAATTCCAATGTTATCTCAACTTCATAATGGGTGTCAGTTCTACGCTGAGCCTTAACCTTACTCAGATTCTGTTGCATGACCTCAATCTCTTTCTCAAGGTCATCCCGCTTCTCTTCTGCTTTCCGTAAATCATCGATTGCCCCAAGGATCAGCTTCTCCGAGGTTTTGTCTAATTCTGCTAGGTCTTCAAGCTTGGCCTCATCAGCTGCATAGAACATCCCAAAGTGTTCTGAAAAACCTGCTACAGCAGTCCTTAGGTCAGCCAACCTCTTGTTGTATAACTCAATATCATCATAGGTCTGATGCAGGTCTTTCTCAAGTTTCTTAAGTTTCTCCAGCAGTGGTTTAATGTCACTACTAGGTTCATAGATTGTGGATTTGGTTTTCACATCTATGCTTGATAGTTTAGCAGGACCAGTTCCTTTGACTCGAAAACTGTCCGCTTGAGCGTAGTCTGTTATACCAGTAACAAACACCTTTTGGGGACCCGCTTCGAGTTGGACTTGTCCGCTTCTTGTGACGCGTGCACCGTCTCTGAACACGGTAACATCTGAAATGGTGGTTTGCATATTTGTCAAGGACACCTCTCCTATTTTTTGAGATGCATTGGTCCATTTATTCTTTGAGTAGGTCTTATGATTTGCTAAATTCTGTATCTGACCTTATCCTCTTGACAAGGATGATAAGAAGAAGTAGGAACAATACGACAAAGGCCGCATACAAGAATGCCCACTTGAGTAGTGTTGCGATGGCAGCTATACTAGCAACTAATTCTGAAACAAATGGAAATGATATTATCTGTGTGGCAATCAGGATATTCTCAGTATAATCGAATATTGCACCAATGATTGGTAGAAGAATGATGATATTCAATGGGTCCTTCAGATCAATCTTCTTACAGAGATAACCTAGTGCTAGAGCAAGTCCCATCCCGTATCCAATGGGAAAGAAGGAGTCAACTGCTTTCTGATATAGATAGTACAATCTGCCTGTCGGCCCCAATGCAGTTAGCAGTTCGGTGACATCACTATACGAGTAGAACAATCGAGTATCCAGACTTGCGAGACCTCCCGACTCAGCGGCCATCACCGGCGATATTCCAACACTCATTATCACAATTGTGACTACTGAAAGTATGAGAAAGAGCAACATATTCTTTCCAGAGGCATGACGTATTATCCACTCACTGAATTTCATATTTCTCACCAGTATACTGAATAACAAAGACCAGACGCCTCTAGAAGGAGCTTTCTTCAAAGAAGAACAAGAATCGCATTAATAAAAACACCAACGTGTGGAAGTAGACAATGGAGCTTGAGTTTACGAAGATGGGTCTGAGGAACGCTTTTCGAAGAAAGCGAGTCGCGGCCTTCACGGTCTTCTCAATTGCACTTGCAGTTAGTCTTCTCTACACTTCTATGTCTGCCAATGCTGGACTCCAACGTAGCGCAAACACATTCATACAGGAGAGCCTCTCTCCAGTTGATATCACACTGAGTGCTTACAGATACGGTGACAAAATCAACCAGTCTGCCATTGATGATATATTAGCAATTCCCGGTATTATACGTGCCATCCCTAGAATTGAAATCGATGCACGAATTTCTGTTGGAAATAGTACGATTTACTTCCTTCTGGTAGGAATCGATTTACAGAAAGAATCTCACATTGGCAATCTGGATGCCACTACAGGTGAAGTCGATCTCTCAAAACGGGGCTGCTTTGTTTCAAGTGAGGCTAGAAACCTACTTGGTTTTAACTTAGGTACTGAAATCAATTTTAGAGTTTCATCGGGTATTCATTTTCTCGATGTGACAGGAACTGGTTTGGTGATCGATAAGGGCGTATTTGGTCCAGTTGTCTTTGTTTCGCTTGAAACTGCTTGGGACATCTTCTCTACCCGATTCTCAGAAAACTCTGTCAACATGCTATTGATAGAAGTGGATGATGTGTTTGTTACTCCATCTCAGGTGAATCTAATCTCAAATCTTATGGGTACGCAATTCGTCATTACCAATCTCAAAGAGTACCATCTCAGTCTTGTGAATTCCT
>JAEOST010000619.1 GCA_016840245.1 Candidatus Thorarchaeota archaeon | reverse complement strand
CTTCTGTCACAATCACAGTTTCAGTTGACAATACCATGGATACCCTGAAGGTAATGAGCTACAACATAGAGGCCTCAGGTACAAACGCTGATTGGAAACAGGTAGTGAAGGAAGAAAATCCTGACATCTTGGTTCTTACTGAAACCGGAACATGGGATGACAATGGTAACTATACACTCAATCAGGCTGTCAACGAATTTAACACATACTTCATTGACGAACTCCCCTACCAAGGTTTCTGTGCACAAGATATTCAATATTCAACAAGCGGAGCGGCAATCTTGAGTCGTCTACCAGTTGTTGATTTCAACCAGATTCCAATAGTCCCCTTAGATGATAGTTCTGACTATGATGTGACACACGACTTCGTAGAGGCAGTGGTTACAATTGACGGAGTTGATACACATATCATAGGCTCACACCTCAAAGCTATGTCTGGAGAAGTGAACGAAAATCGAAGAGAACGTGAGACCGAGGGAATCATCAATTACATGGATAATCTTGGCAATGTCCCAATCATGTACATGGGTGACCTCAACTCATTTTCACCTGATGATGTTGGTGATCTTGCTCCTGAGGGAGATCTTGGATATGGACCTATGACGATGAAGCTTTATCCAGCAGATCCCGTCTATGGCCAATATTCTTCTGCTATCCACACATTTACAGATGTATTCAGGACATTGAATCCAACTGACCCTGGATACACCTATGGACATCAAAATCCAATTTACACATCAAGAATTGATTTCATTGTTGTGAACTCGTTCTTTGTTGATAAGCTAATCAACTCAACCTGTGGGGACACTGCAACAGCAGACACAGGTTCTGATCACTACTCAGTTGATGTGTTTATCCAGCTTGAATCGAATTTTGTACCAGATGATATTCCACCAGCTCAAGTGACTGGTCTGACAGCCACTACAATTAGTATGTCACAGATTAATCTCGCATGGGATGCAAATCTAGAACCAGATATTTCTCACTACAGAATATTTCGTGACAGTACTCTAATAGCTCAGGTTATTGGAAACGCATTCAGTGATGTTGGTCTGGACCCATTGACAACATACAGCTATGAGGTATCTGCAATCGATACAAGCCTCAATGAAGGCCTAATATCCGATCCAGTATCAGCGACTACTGAGGACGGTGGGGATGCAGATCTTGTTCTGATTAATGAATTCTTACCTGATCCAAATACGCTCTATTCTGAGGAATGGGTTGAATTCTATAATCCACAATCTTTGGATGCTGATCTCTCAGGTTACATCCTCGATGATATCACCACTGGTGGAACTAATCCTTACTCGATACCTGCAGGTACTGTAATTCCTGCATTTGGTTATCTTGTATTGTATCAAGGTGCAACCGGTGTAGGACTAAATAATGCTGGGGACACAGTTACCCTCCTGAAACCAGATGGAGTTACGGTCATCGATTCCTATTCATACCCCTCATCAGAAGATGATGTCAGTTATGGTAGAGAATCAGATGGTGCAGCAACTTGGATAACCTTTGATATTCCAACTCCTGGTTCTGCAAATATCATCGTGTTGACAAACGGTGATTCTGTTCTCATCAACGAGTTCCTTGCTGACCCCTATGTGGTTTACACTAAGGAATGGATAGAGCTATACAATCCTCTAGATGTCACTGTCAACATATCGGGTTATGTACTCGATGATCTGATAGGAGGAGGAACCACTCCATACACAATTCCATCAGGAACCACAATTCCAGCCTATGGGTTCATCGTATTCAATCAGAGCGTGACCAATATCGGATTGAATAATGCTGGAGACACTGTGAATTATCTCAAACCCGATGGTGTAACTGTTCTTGACTCATATGTCTATACAACTTCAACTAACGACATAAGTGAGGGTAGAGAAACAGATGGCTCTACGATTTGGACTACATTTGAAATTCCTACTCCAGGGTCAACTAACGGAGTTGGTTCGAACGATGGTGATTTCATTGTCATCAATGAGTTTCTACCAGATCCAGATGTTCTGTTTGGTGAAGAATGGATTGAACTTTACAATCCACTCGACGTGGATGTAGATATCTCAGGGTACATTCTGGATGATATCACAACGGGTGGGACCGGACCATATACAATCCCATCAGGTACCACAATTCCAGCCTATGGATTCATTGTGTTCTACTATAGTGATACAAGCATTGCATTGAACAATGCAGGTGATACAGTCAACTACATCATGCCAGATGGCATAACAGTTCTGGATTCGTATGTATACACATCATCTGCAAACGATATCAGCTACGGTCGAGAAACCG
>JAEOST010000618.1 GCA_016840245.1 Candidatus Thorarchaeota archaeon | reverse complement strand
GACGAGCCTTGCCAGGTAATTAGTATTGAAAAATCCAAACCTGGGAAGCACGGATCTGCAAAGGCAAACATCGTTGCTAGAGGGCTGTTTGATGGGAGAAAACGAAATATAATCACGCCTGCAGACCGGATGGTGGATGTTCCAGTTATTGACAAAAGAACGGCATCAGTTATAGCAGACATGGGTGAAACCCTCAGTCTAATGGATTCAGAGACCTACGAGACCTTCGATATTCGAAGACCAGCCGATGAAGAAATTGCATCCAAGATTGAGCTGAATGTGCAGGTCGAATACTGGTCGTTGATGGATACTCATATCATCACAAGGGTTAAGAAAGACTGAACGTCGTATCATTCATCTCATTTGGCACAAATGTGGATCATCCAAATTGAAGACCTCATCTACAGTCACATCTATTCAGAGTGAGGATTTTCAACAAAACTAGAGCTGTGATACAATTGAGTATTAAGAAAGTCATCGTCAAGAGCTTGAAGCCGGGGAAGTATTTTGTAATAGAAGAAGAGCCATGTCAAGTGATTAGTATTGAGATTTCCAAACCAGGGAAGCATGGACCTCCAAAGGCAAACATCGTTGCCAGAGGTCTGTTTGATGGGAGAAAACGTAATGTGATTATGCCTGCAGACCGCATGGTAGATGTTCCAGTGATAGACAAGAGAACAGCATCGGTAGTCGCGGACATGGGTGCAACTCTCAGTCTAATGGATTCGGAGACCTACGAAACCTTTGAGATTGCACGACCTACTGATGAAGAAATAGCATCCAAGATCGAGATGAATGTACAGGTCGAATATTGGTCAGTAATGGGTACGCTGATCATCACACGTGTAAAGAAAGACTAGGACATCAAGTCTATCAACGGAATTGATGACCCAACAATTTATCACGTATTGAACAACCACTGCCACATCCAGTCAGCCGGGAGTAACGTGGATATGGAGAGAGAAGATAATTCTGACCGTGATTTGAACCTTGAATTGATTGAGATTCTCAGGCAGGATTCACGAACATCTCTCAGAGAGATGGCCAAGCTTGTTCCACTAAGCCCGAGCTCAATTAGGAATAGGATAGCAAAACTCACTGATGACGGTATTATCGAACGATTCACTGTGGATGTGGATTGGAGAAAACTAGGTTATGAGATACAAGTTGTTATCCTGGTAACAGCCAAACCAGGTTCCTCTGAGGAGTTGTATAAGACTCTCTGTGGATATGAAGAGATATCCAAAGTCTATTGGACAACTGGACCTGCAAATTTCATCTGTATCTCTCGTCTTAAGGACATGAACCAACTATCTTTATTTTTAACTGGAAAGATTGAGAAACTAAAGGGTGTAGAGAGGATTGAAACCCTCTTCTTGATGCCAAATCCCAATTCAGTGGATGAGTAAAAGGATGGATGTGAATGTATCCAGACATTCAGATTAAAATCCGGTATGATTTTGGTCAAGAAAAATCTGATGAGATAGAGGCCAAGTTGGAGACGTTTAAGGTAGATTTTCTTGTGATCTATAATGAAGATCCAAGCTCCAGAATCATACGTTGCATACTGAAACTTGCAGAAGGTGATGAGGAGAAACTAGAGAGGTACATCAAGACTGCACTATCTGATTGGAGAGATGTAATCTATTGGGCAGAATATGATAGAGAGGACAAGAGGGTCTTTGATGGGAGCAAACGATTCACTTCATGATAATGATGGTTGAATATTCCTTATGCTGAAATCGAGAGCACATTTTTCCCGATGCCCGCTCTAATAGAGAGACTTAAGAAAGTTAGATGTATCTAACTTAATTGGGTGTTGGATAGATTACCAAGAGGTGAACATAATGGATATGATTCTCGTCTTTCGAATCGTGTTTCTCAGTATGTGGATTGCCTTAGGCATTGTAATAGGTTACTATGGAAGAAAGACAAAGACGCATGACAGTCTAGTTGGTATCAAGGAGAAGCTAAAGACAGCTGAAAATGAGATGGGGAAAGGAGTAATGGTTCTAACAGCGATTATCACTATCATTGGAGGAGCAGGTCTCATTCTCTATCTATTGTCACCTCCATGGTGGACTTGGAGTCGTCTTCCTCTTGGCGAGTGGATCCAGTGGATAGGAGTTATTTTGGCAGTAATCCCAATTGCCTACCTAATCTGGGTTCATCGACACCTCGACCACCAGTGGTCGATTGCACTGGAGATACAGGAGGATCATAAGTTGATCACAACAGGTCCGTATAAGAGGGTCCGACATCCAATGTATCTTGGGATATTTGTCTACACAATAGGTCTGTGTCTCATCTCGCTCGATGTTCTTGTCATACTGCTATTTGTATTCTCAATCTGGGTAAACTACAGAAGAATTCCCAGCGAGGAACAAATGATGATTGATCAATTTGGTGAGGAGTATCTTGAGTACATCAAACGGTCCGGTAGACTCATACCATCAATACGAAAGAGAGAATAAAGCAAGATGGTGCGGAGGGCGAGATTTGAACTCGCGAACTCCTACGAGATTCCCCTTTCATTACTCAAGGTAACGAAATCAAGGATCTGAACCTTGCGCCTTTAACCTGGCTTGGCAACCTCCGCATTGCTAGAGTGCAGTGGATGTAGATTGGGATATAATGCTTTTGTTGGATTCTTATCAGGTGATGGTTGGGGGAGAATCAGGACCCCTTCGTTTTCTCATGAATAGCAGCAGTCCAAGGGAAACAACTACAACAATGACAATTGCAACAATGCACCCGTCAGGGAGGGAATGGTCATGATGGAGAGGATGACCACTGCCACAAGTCGCTTTGTTTTTATCACGTGTCTGACTCTCATTTTCATCTATCTTGGAGATTGTAAGTATGCAGCAGAGCACCAAATTATTGATATTCATTATTCGAAATCTACCCTAGCAGGTGAAGATCCTCGCTTCATTCTCCACCATACAACAATCACAGCTATTGCGACAACAACTACAATCCCCAAGGCTAACATTGATATGAATGCAGGATCAGTAAGTCCATTCCAAAGGCGAGATTCTGTTGCGTTTCCTCTTATTGTTCGCAGAATGAATCCATCACTACCCACAGCACATCCGTGTGTCCTGTTTACAAAGTCCACTGCATATAATCGTCCATACACCTCCTCAGATGTACTCTGCTCATACCAATTCAGTCCTCCATCAGGAGTGTACATCACAGGTATCATGTCCCCCACAATCCATCCGTTGTTTGAGTCCAAGAACCGAACATCAGCAAGATAGGGTAATCGTAGTTGAACAGAAATCGGAATGCGACTTGGTACATCTATAGTGGACCAAGTCTCTCCATCCACCATACGCATGATACTACTGTCACTCACAGCCCATGCAAGGTTTTCATCTACAAATGATAGATCCCATCCTCCGGTATCGTAAACCTGTTCCCATGTTTCTGCACAG
>JAEOST010000617.1 GCA_016840245.1 Candidatus Thorarchaeota archaeon | reverse complement strand
TGACATGTAGAAGACCTCCTATAATCTACGAGGGGCATGAATGGACAGTGTCATATTTAGGCAATCCGATTAGACTGGCTTCATCGAATAGTAATCCATTCTAGCATCTATATCGAGAACTTTGCGGCTCAAATTCTGTGAGGTTGTCTTTACTATGCGTATAATCTTCAATTCTGTGAAGTACTTGTCAGGCTCACCATCACTGTGGAAACAGTGCAATATTTTGTCACCATCATCGTCAATGTATTGATACTCACCAGGTCCTACTTCCTCTCCCAAAGTTGGACTACCATAGTAAGAGGATTCTGTGGACATAAAGTCCACAAGCAAATATCCACCAGGTCTCAAAACACGAGTCATCTCATTGATGGCAATCATTGTATCTTTCTTTGTAAGGTGGCAGATGGAGTGTTGTGTGAATACAAAGCTAAACGATGCATCATCGAAGGGTATCTCACGCATATCCCCTTTGATAATGTTAAGTTTCATATCCCGTTCTTCAGCGAATTTCTCTGCTGCAGTGATTGCAGTTTCAGAAATGTCAATTCCATGAGTTTCGAATCCGCAGTCATGGAACATAGCAAGAGGTGGTCGAGGACCTCCAGCACCGCAATCCAATACGTTCTTCTCGAGTTCCACTCGTTCAATTAGTTTCAGGAATCGATATAGAGAGAGAGGCCAAATGGCGGTCAATGACATGCACCAAGTTGAAGCTCTGTAGGTCCTTTCTAAGTCTGGTCATTAACGCGGCGAGTAGAGCCACTATTTTTTAGGGAGACCTGTTCTTACAGAATCCGACGTAAGTCAAGGAAGGTTAGTGAAAATGGTATCCGAGATTTTCATCAGATATGTTACTACTAATGGTCTTGAGAAGACAGCGCGCTTCAATTCTGATGAAACAGGATTCAATCTTGATCTCCGCAATATCGCACAGGTGGACTTGCTGCCACTTGTTTGGTGCGAGAACATAGAAACTCTGTGTCTTCGCAATAACAGTCTATCAGAGATTGACCTCTCTCCATTGGAAAAATGTGGAAAGAACCTGAAGGCAGTCAGAATAGGTCATAACAGACTCCAAGAGATAAACCTTGAACCCCTCAGTGCATGTCCGAATCTGGAAGAGGTGTCACTGCTAGAAAATCGTCTGAAACGAGTCGACCTCTCTCCATTATTTCATTGTCCAAATCTAAGGGAGCTCAAAATTGATGATGATGTTGGATTGACTGCAGACCTTCTACTTCGTTCGGTTGGTAGTTGGCCAGAGGTCTTAATTGAGCGATATCATCGCATTTTATGGAAAGCAGATCCTACTGCATAATTTCTCAGGATATCTTATCATTGAATGGAGGTACAAATTGTGGACACAGGACTTTCTGGAAAACATGTGATTGTAACTGGAGCATCAGGAGGAATAGGTCTCGTGGTCACACGGATGCTCCTCACTGAAGGTGCCAAGGTGACTGGAACTTACAATCGTTCTGCAAAACTACTCGATAGCATCAAGACTGACTGGCCTGACCAATTTATTGATGTGAAAGTAGATCAGACTTCAGAAGATGATGTTGTGAAACTGTTCGAGGAGGCGAATCGGGCTTTCAGTCGTGTTGATGTTCTTGTCGCAAATGCAGGGATTGCAACTCACGAAGGAAAAGCAATCCATAAGATGAGCCTTGAGCAATGGGAAAATACGCTTAGAGTGAATCTCACTGGCACGTTCCTCTGCTCGAAGTATTTCTTTGCGAACCTCGAGAAGTTTTCAGGCGAAACAGCCTCACTGATTCTCGTAGGATCAACTGCAGGATTCTTTGGTGAGGCTTGGTATGTTGATTACTCTACATCCAAGTCGGGGATGCATGGAATGATGATGAGTTTAAAGAATGAGATTGTGCATTTGGCACCAAAGGGTCGCGTAAATCTTGTCAACCCAGGATGGACTATGACGCCTATGGCTGAAGAGGCTTTGACGGACAATGATATGAAGAAGCGAATACTGCAGACCATTCCTATGCGCAAAACAGCAGTTCCAGAGGACATTGCAGGAGCCATTCTCTACCTTGCGTCAGACAAACTTGCAGGTCATGTTAGTGGACAAACAATCAATGTTGCCGGTGGTATGGAAGGAAGGGTATTATTCACAACGGG
>JAEOST010000616.1 GCA_016840245.1 Candidatus Thorarchaeota archaeon | reverse complement strand
TCATCATCACTTGCATTGAAGTCTGAACTTTCCCGAAGGAAAACAGATGATGAATGAACTAACATCAATTCCGTTAATTTTCAATCAGAAAGAAAAGAAATGGCTCGAGTGTGTCGCACAAAGAAGCAGAACTGAAATATGGAATCGTAGTTCAGCACCAGTGCATTCAAGCGGTCAAAGGTCATCTTGGAGGTTTTGAGGAGATAGAGATGACAATGAAGGTGCCTGAATCGACAGTGCGAAGGCGATTCAATGACATCAGTCTATCTTCTATTGTTTGACACACTCATATATTCTGTAGCTACAATTGTACATAGTTCTAATCTTAGAACGACTTTTTTCATGTCGAATTTAGTGACCGGTGGCGCGAAAGTATCATTTCAAGATCCCATTAATAACTGTAATACAATAAATACACTCAAAATGATAGCATAGATTTAATCATATCACTATCAAATCCTAAAGAAAGATGGTTGCTATAACAGATAACTCATGAGAGGTTCTCATTTGGCTAATGACAAAGATCGTGAATCAATACTCTTGGCAGTTAAAGAAAGGGTCCGACAATCTGAGGACCAACAGCTCACTCAGATGGTAGCTGATGCTATAGGAGAACGGAGATACAGAGACCTGAAGGATCTGATTTCTCAAATCGAACAAGATCGGGGATGGGCTGAATCACTCAAGCATCTATCCAAAGCAAAGGAATTCTCTTACCCCCTCCCCATCGGAGCCGGTCCTAATAAGACTCTGATTGAAAATCTGAAATATCGAGACACACTCTTCACTATCCTGGATTGTGGTGGATTTGAACCAATCTCACTAGCAACAGAAGAAATCCTCTTGAGATTAGAAAATGAAGATTCTCTACTTGATGCATCACGAGTGTTTCAAACTATGTGTGAATCATCAGCTCTCAAACAGATCAAATCTGGTGATACACTATTCTTTGACCTAATGTATTTTGAAAGTTCAGCTCCAACAGACGTAACAGATTTGCTTGAAATATCGCAACAAAATGAAGTAACTAATTTATCGCTTAGTAAACATGGCGATGAAATCGACATACTACCTCTGTGGCACTGTGAAAAAGGCAGACAGGCACTTTCTCAATTAGGAATCAAAGGAACCTTGATAGACACAGAAACATTTGGTATCGTAATATCTGTAATACATGAAGATATTTCAATAACTGAATCCCAGGAACCAAGTAAAACACAACGGTCCTTGAATCAACCATCGCACCCACAATATCAAACACTACTAACATCAATAATCAATCAAGATATCGAAAGTCTATATTCTATGTCTAGCAAGCATTCTCATCACACACTAAAATCCACACTAGAAGAAACGTTGGACTCCTATAAGAGAAACTCTTCTAGTACGAATTTTCGGAATGTATTGCTATCTGTGAATGCACATATCCGAGTTAGAACAACGGAGTCTATCATGTTGCTTGAGGAACTAACCCATTCCAAGGACACACGCATCGCAACAACTGCAATCACTGCACTCGGTAATTACTATCAAGAATCTGCTGTTTCAGCTCTCGTAGATCTCCTCTGTGAAACCAAGAATCGTGAAGTAGAAAATACAACAATGCGCGCTATCAAGAATGTTAGTAAGAGATGTTTCGAAACCAAGTATGTTCTGAAGAGTGCTCTTGAATCAACAATGTGTACAAATATCGGACGCTTGAAACGATTGTACAAGGATCTTTGGAAGGAAGAAGACGATTATTACTTGTAATACAAATGATACCTTCACACGACAGACATAAATCGAACTCACATCAGGCGTGGGACTATGACCGGCTCTGATGCTAATTTATTCAAAGACATTGATCCATTCTTCAACCCCCAACGTATCGCTCTAGTTGGAGCTTCAGCTGACTACAGGAAACTTGGTAACTCTATATTGATGAATTTACTAGCGTCCGAGATTGATGTATTCCCAATAACCCGAAGTCGAGAACATGTTCTTGGAACTAAAGCATACCCCAGTCTTGACGCATTACCAGAACCAGTCGATCTTGTCATAGTTGCAGTAGCAGCAAAATACTGTGCATCTCTAATGCCCGAGATAAAAAAAGCAGGTGCAAAAAATGCAGTGATAATTTCCGGTGGATTCAGCGAAACCGGTGATGAGGGAACTGAGCTTGAAAATGAGTTAGCGAAGGCTGCAAAAGAATCAGACATCAGAATAATAGGTCCAAACTGTGTGGGGGTTTCCAATAGTAGATTATTCAATGGAACATTCACAATGATGCCCGAGCGCGGCAATATCGCTTTTGTTTCACAGAGTGGAGCTCTTGGAGGTATGACAATCTACACAACAAGGATCAAAAGAATTGGAATGAGTAAGTTCGCAAGTGTTGGTAATGCAGCTGATGTGGGTATTGTCGAGATGATTGATTATTTCAGACTGGACCCCAAATCAACTGTAATTGCTGCATATATTGAAGGCGTGAATGAGGGTCGTGGTCTATTCGAATCACTACAAAGAGCAGCTAGTAAGAAACCTGTTGTTGTACTGAAAGGTGGAAAGAGTGAAGCAGGCGGACGTGCAACCCAATCTCCTACCGGTTCTCTAGCTGGATCTGCTAAAGTCTTTGATGGAATGATTCGTCAAGCAGGTTGTGTTACAGCTCCAACACTTGACACTCTATTCGAGGTCTGTAAGTTATTTGATTATCAACCACTTCCAAAGGGTCGTAATGTTGGTATTATTAGTAATACAGGTGGTGCAGGAGTTTTAGCTACTGATGCTGCATCCGAACTTGGTCTCAAAATCGCAACATTTGAACAGGAAACACATGATGAACTCCGCCAAGTTCTTCCACCTATGGCATCTGTAAGGAACCCAATTGATGTTGTAGCAAGTGGTGGAAGAAGAGAATATCGAATTGCTACTGAGCTTCTCTTGAAGGATCCAAATATAGACATGTTACTTGTAATATGTGCAGTTCCTACATTTGCAGGTATGACTCAGACCGAACATGCTGCTGGTACATTAGAAGGAGTACGGATGGCTGCTACAGATAAACCAGTCTTGGGAGTGTGGTTAGCAGGTGATGTCGGAAAACCTGGTAAGGATCTCTTAGAGATGAACAAGATTCCTTGCTTTGATGATCCTTCTCTTGCAGCATTATGTATGATACGAGTAGCTGAGTATGCTGAAGCTCATCAGAAAGCCTGATGAGCCTC
>JAEOST010000615.1 GCA_016840245.1 Candidatus Thorarchaeota archaeon | reverse complement strand
CCAACTCCATTCAGAGATTGTACATCAAGTGGAGCTAGAAACGTCATCACACTTTCTGGGTCAGGACCTACCTTAGTGATACCCATTGGTTTCCTTGTCCCTGTAGCAACTTTAGCTACTGACATGTTGGGGGCTATTCCAATTGAACATGGCAACCTTGTCTCTTGTTTAATGGCGGTTTGAATTTCCTTTGCCATAGCCTCAGGTGACTCGTAGCCTTCAACACCGAAAGTGACCTCAATATAAGCTTCGTCTATACTTGCTCTCCTAACCCTACCTCCGTCAGCATACCGTGCTAGAACTTCCATGAACTCATTGGATGCTTCTGAGTAATTAGAAAACTCTCCTGACACAAATACAGCATCAGGACATAATCGATATGCTCGGGAAACAGGCATCCCTGATTTGATACCAAAAGCTCTTGCCTCGTAAGATGCAGCCCTTACAACTCCACGGCCGCTCCCTTTCTTTGGATCATGACCGACACACACTGGTTGTCCAACTAATTCAGGGTGATTCCGATATTGCTCAACCGAAGCAAAAAAAGCATCCATATCGATGTGCATTATCCAGCGGTCCATTGACTAAGCCCATCTAATCTATTTCTCACCCTAAGCCTTAGTAATTGTCACAGGTAGGAATCCTTCTATATGAACTAAAAATGCCCAGAGAGTTGTCCGAACCTATTCCTGATATTGACTGAAGAAATTCTCTAAATCCACATTGCCACCACTAATGATGATACCTATCTTTGAGCCTTTGATCTCATCCTTCACTTTCATTGCAGCGGCTAAAGAAACAGCACCTGATGGTTCAACAACAAGCTTCATGCGTTCCCACAGAAGACGCATAGCCTCCACAATCTCTTTCTCAGAAACCAGTATTATTCTATCTACATTATCTTGAATAATTCTAAAGGTGATATCACCCAAATTAGTACGAAGACCATCAGCTATCGTATCTGGTTTCTCGCTGGGATAGATCACTCCATCTCGCAAGGACCGAAAAGCATCATCAGCTTTCTCAGGTTCACCGGCGAAAACATTGGTAGTTGAATTGAGACCTTTGGTTGCAACTGATGTACCACTCAATAATCCACCCCCACCAACAGGAGTAAATATCGAATCGAAAGGACCGAAATCTTGGATAAGCTCTAATGCTGCAGTTCCAGCACCGGCAATTATCCTTTCATCATTGTATGGATGTACTAGAGTGTAGCCATGAGTATTGACCTGCTCTTTCGCTGTTTCTACTCTGCTGTTCACATTGTTTTCACAGAAGATAATTTCAGCCCCATACCCACGGGTTGCATCCACCTTGACGATTGGTGAGTTCTTAGGCATTACAATGGTTGCTTTGACTCCTAACAATGTTGCAGCAAGAGACAAGGCTTGAGCATGATTTCCGGATGAATGAGTGACTACTCCCCGGCCCTTTTCATCATCAGAGAGGAGAGATACAGTATTCAAAGCTCCACGAAACTTGAAAGCGCCAACTCGTTGAAAGTTCTCGCATTTGAAAAATACAGAACAACCAGTTAGTTTGTCAATTGTTGTGGAAGTCATAACTGGTGTATTTACTACATGTTGCTTGATTCGTTCATGCGCAGCTTTGACATCATCTATAGAAACCATGATGGTATAGCATGATGAAAAACACAAAAAGATACCCTATTTGCCCAATGCGTTATCGATGAAGGAGATTGCCTTTTCTAATGATTCTCTTGAGTCAAGTTCCAAAATAGTAGGTCCAGAGAATTTTGCTTTCATCAGGATTTCGAGTACTCCTGAGATATTTGCAGTCCCTTCACCTAATCCAATATGTGAATCATTCATTCCATCATTATCATGGAGATGAACTTCGATGGTGTATGGAAGCAGTTTCTCAACATATTGTAGAAGGTCTATTTCAGCTGTGTTTGCGTGACCGATATCGATCACTGCACCAACATCAAAATCATTGTATTCTTGGATTATCTCAAGGTGTTCATCGGGATACAATATGATCTCTCTATCAATACCGAGTTGTTTGTTCTCAACTCCAATCTTTACAGCACGGTCATGTGCATACATTGCCAACTCAAGAAGACTTGCTCGGAATCGCTGAATTGCATCATCGTGTCGTGCAATTTGATTAACCGGACAAAAACCTGCGTGAAGAACCATAAGAGAAGAACCCACATCAGTGGAGAGATCGACACAGTCCTTCATAATCTCTAAAGATGCCCTTCGTATAGGTTCTTTCAGACTTGCTAAGTTAACATCATCGTAGGGAGCGTGAGTTGTAAGGGAGAGATTGGATCCAGCTAAAACATCCTTCAAATCTTGCTGTTGCTGTGAATTCATATCCGATGGCAGGTACGGCGGCTCCAATTGAACCTCAAGAAATTCCAAATTCAGGTCATGACACATCTGGATAAAATCTGGTAATGGTATTGTGCAACCAGAGTAGAAAGAGGTCCCAAGATGCAATCCCATACTGCCCACCAACTTGTACTAGTACGGTTTCTTTACTTTGTATTACTTGAAAAGGGCATTGGAAGGGTCATTTCTGGATAAACTGATATTCTTTCAAGTAGAGGATTTCAGTGTCGTGGAGGAGATCTGGTGAGATCGAAAGCAGTTCTTGTCTTAATCACATTATTCTTAGTCGGATTTGTAGTGACACCT
>JAEOST010000614.1 GCA_016840245.1 Candidatus Thorarchaeota archaeon | reverse complement strand
TGGTGGAGGTATCTCTCTTTCTCTCCTAAAATAAACAAGTATTGACACTACCGGTATTGCTCCGACAAGAGATGCCATTGAGATAAGTAGTGACCCGACAAGATGCAACACTAGACTCCAGTTTCTTTGAGTCTGTTCTAAATTCCAAAGAGAGGGGTCTATAATGAGTGCTGAGGCCACAGAAAGTAATGTGATGATGACTGCTACCCATATTGCTGTTCTGACAGCATTCCATTTGGAATTCGAAAATAATCCCTCCACACAACCCATGACGATCCATGTTGTGATGTATGGAATCATCAAGCCCGAATTGGCAAATAATGTGATAGGATGAAGTCCAGTAGCTCCAGTAAGAACTATCCACATAACATCAAATGGTGCTGGATATACCTGAGTCATCCCTGCTAGACTCACAATCATTATTGAGCCAATAACAGATGCTATGAATCCTCCAGCCATGTTCTTCATGTGGTATCCCTTCAGTATCTGGTTTACCGTGAAGGATTCATTTTCTTCTTAACGGTTTCCACCGCGTCACAAAGGCTTCAGTGGATAAGTTTCTGTGCATATACGACACCACAACGCTTTTCAGACAATTATCAACTCTTTACTTGTCCATGCAAGTCAGACGTTGTTTTAGAGGCAACGAGGTGTAGAACCGTGTCAAGCGATCTTGAAAGAGCTTTGTCAAAACTAAGATTCGACGACCAAGTAATTGGTTATTCATTAATGACGAAAAACGGAAGACCATTTGTTAGCTTTGCGTTTCCAGATGCCCTTTTCCCACGTATTAGGGACAGCATAGGCCTCTACAAATCTGACCTGCGACTAATGACGATTGATACAGAGAAAGGGCTTGTTGTATTATCCCCAGTTGATGAATATTGGATCCTAACCGTGCTGTATGTTCCTGAATTACAGCTCGGTCTAGCTATTGCGAAGACCAAGAATGTATTGAGATTGCTAGAGGGGATACAGATACCACCACCCCCAGAGGAGTTTGAAGACTCAGCTGAATCTAATCTCCAAGTATTGGAGAGCATAGCAATCAAAGCTGCATCTACTGTTACCGAGTCAGCTGTAACATCTGCTCCTACCGCTGCAGCTGAACCAGCACCAGTGGTGACACCGCCTGTTGCTGTAGAAAAATCCCCTGATGATTTTACGATTTTGCCCTCTACAATACCCAAGCGTGGATCAGAGTATTCCAATTCGTTATCGCTTGATTCTAATCTATATCAGGAAATGAAGACATCTTACCGTAATTTCGGTTTTGATGTTCTGATGCTCGTTAATGGTGCACTATCCGTAGAGCAAATTGCAGACTCCATGTTCCAATCAACTGATCGCGTGATTGAGCTTCTCAAATGGGCCGCTGCAAAGAGTATAGTTGATGTCCCTGCAGCAGAAAAGGGCGTTGTTGTAGATGAGGCAAAGATGGGACGATTTGTAAAATGTCCCAAGTTTGAGGGCGATATTTCCAAGATTAAAGGGTCCGACATCTCCGTTATAGAGTTGTGTGATGGTAAAAAGACCTCAGATGAGATAGCAACAGCTCTCGATATCCCTGCACCAAAAGTGATTCAGATTCTAGCCAAATATCGTAAGCAAGGCATGAAGATGATAGGTAAATCGATTTAGAAACCAATTTCTAGGAGTTTATCTGCAATGTCACCAAAAATAGAAAATCCACTTTTTCTCACTATATACGCACAGAATGTAGAAAAAATACTTGAATCAACTGACAATATTGAAGAAGCAAACCAACGACTCAGAGATCTGGGTCGAGAGATGGGTCAACAGTTGTTCTTGAGTACTGACATCGCAGATAAGACCAAAGAAACAATCCAAACGAGAGAGGATGTAGGAAAATTAATTGATACTACTTTCAGAACTCTATTCAACAAACGACCAACTGAAGTTGATATGGAATCAGCTCGTGGGTCTGTCAAAGTTGCTGATAAGGATTGTATTTTTTGTCAAGAAGTCAGTCTGGAAGGAATGAGAGGATTCGGATATTGTGAAGTGTTCAGTGGTATTCTTGAGGCCTTACTAGAGTATAAAGGCGTGCAAAGCAAGGTGTTTCAAGAGGCGAGTAAGGCAACAGGTGCTGATCGATGCGTCTGGAATGTACGTCTTGAATAAAGCGCAGACCCTCTCTTGATGTATGTCTCTGATTATATCATAATAAAGCACTTAACGTCGTAATTCGCTTCTGACTTAACGGGAGCGTCTGAAATGGCAAATGAACCTCTTGAATGGTGGACCGGCAAGCTCAAGGAACGAGATTTGATGCGAGCCTTCTTCTCCAAGACTTGGAACAAAATTGGTAACCGAATTGCAGTGATGTTTCCGGACCGTGTTATGGACCTCTATTATAGTGCAGGTCGACTTGCTGGCCTTGAAACACAACGTGAGTACTTCAGAGTTGGTAAACAAAAACCACCTGGGGATTTCAAGGGTATTATTGAATTCATCAAACTCGCACTCGAGATTCTTATCATTCCATTCGGTGATGTAAGAATAACCAAGCTCTACAAACTCTGGCTTGATGAAGAAGCTATAATTGAGATTAGTGATAATCCATATGCATCTGGATATACAAGCGAGGAGCCAACCTGCTATTTCCTGAAGGGATTCATCGAGTCTGTAATGGAGTACCTCACAGACTTCAATAGACTCGAATACGAGAAATTGGTTATCCTCGAAGAAACCTGTATGTCTTCTGGAGACGGAACCTGTACATTCAAAATTACGATGTCAGCTCCAGCTCGAGGGTAATTCTCCTCAATAGTACGACCTTTCTACAAACGTAGTCCTTAATTAGGAACTACTTGTATTTTTGATGGTGGTAGAAATGTCAATAGGTAGAACTAAGACTATCATTTCAGTCCTTGCTTTAGGACTTGTACTATCTGGACTTGTTAGTCTTGTTCTTATTGGAGCTCTCAATGGAGGTCCAGATTTTGCAATTCAAGACACTCCAGGTAGATCATACTCAAGTGCAGAATCAATCAATGTCACTATATTCTTGAAACCCATAGACATTGGTACTATTGTTGTGTTTCCTGACTCGGGTGTTTTTGACTTTGGACTAACTAGTTTGTTCGCAATTTCGTTAGGTACGGTTTCGGTAGACCGTAAATCAAGTGAGCGGACCTCAAAATTAAGAGATCGGATATTAGACGGGATAGCAATGAACCCGGGTATTCACCTTAGAGAGCTGCATCGCTGGCTTGGTTGTGCCATGGGCGCCCTCCAGTATCATATCAATCAACTGGAGGAAGATGGCTTCATCAAATCGATAAAGTGTGGAAATACAAAGCACTTTTTCATGCCTGACTTTTCACAAGATGTTCAAGTTCTCCGGCTCACAGCTCTAGTAAGAAATCCAACGATTCAGTCAATCATTACAGAATGTTCCACACGTGAAATGGTGACTCAAGCTGAACTTAGCCGAACACTATCACTAGACAAGAGCTTAATATCTTACTACATCAGCCACCTTGTCAAATCAGATGTGCTGAACACCGTTCGTGTCTTCGGACGTGAGAAACCACTTATTGTTACTGATTGGGCGATGGAGTCATTGTCTGGGTTTGGACTTCTAGTACACTAATTGTCCAAACTCTACCTTTATCTTTCGATATGTAGGCGCAAAGACTGATTTGGTAAGAGTACAGCTTACGTCTGTACCGACTTCTGCATACTGCAGGGGGTATCTCTAATGGCTGAGGAACCGTTACTTGGATCACACTATGATGATGAGGATTTGGATGACGTTGATGGAATGGATGATGTCGAGTTTGCTGTCAAGCTTACGGATGTATCACGCGTCTATAAGATAGGTAAACGAGAGATCCGTGCCTTAGACAATGTGAGTCTTGAAATACATCCCGGTGAATTTGTAGTGGTTTCAGGTCATTCAGGATCGGGCAAGACGACCCTGCTGAATTTGGTTGGATCAATAGACCATGCAACTGAAGGACGAGTTCTCGTCATGGATGTACCAATCGGGGATTACGATGAGTCTTTCAGAGCCACCTTTAGGCTATCTAACACGGGATATATTTTCCAAAGCTACAACCTCATCTCAACACTTACTGCTATGGAAAATGTAATGTTCCCAATGCAGCTCTCGGATAAAAGTGAAACAGAACTCCGTGAGATCGCAACCAAACTTCTTGAACGAGTTGGTCTAGGTGAACGCCTTGACCATCTTCCTTGGCAACTAAGTTCTGGAGAACAACAGCGAGTTGCTATAGCTCGTGCCACAGCCAACAACCCGTCAATTATTCTGGCTGACGAGCCAACAGCTAACCTTGATGAAGAGAGTGCTCAGATGGTCCGGGATCTTCTGAAAGAGTTCAATCAGGGCGGGAAGACACTACTTGTTATGACACATGACTCAGATATTATCTCTGTTCCAGGTGTTAGACATTTACGCATGTCAGGCGGAGTGTTGGTATCTGATGTCTGAACAAGATTATGCTTCACGTGACCTCAAGAGAAGACCGTTTCGAACAAGCTTGATACTTCTCACGATGGTGACAGTGGTCACAGCTACAACGTTTTTGTTCTTGTTCGCCAATGTTCTACTTGATGTCAGTCTATTTGTGACATCAGGTGGACCTATGTCTGCATTTAGTGTATTCTTTGAATCATTCATCTGGGCTATACTAATACTGGTAATTGCACTTGGCGTGGTAGTCGTATCTAGTACAATTTCTTTGGAGATGGTCAGCAGGAGAAAGGACATTGCACTGATGAAGGCCATAGGTACTACTATTGACTCACTCTATGACCATTTCATCGCTCAGGCTATAGCATTATTACTTGGCAGTGTTGTTTTCGGAATTGCTATCGGAACTGGTCTCTACATGGTGGGACTCATCTGGCTGACTTCCGCAATGCCCGGTCTTCAGCTCACATTCAACTTCCCGATATTGCAAATAGGTGTCCTTAGTTTCGTATATCTCGTTGCAGGTTACTTCGCCGCTCAAAAACCAATATTTGACACAGTAAATGAGTCACCTGTAACGGCTATGAATCCCGATGTTGGAATGAAAGTTCGGCGTGTTGGATTTCTTGATCAATTGGGATTATCTGTGAGGGTGGCCACTAGAGCTTCAGGACGCCGCCTCATGGGTCGACGACGAACCATGATTTCTCTGTTCTTGAGTATTACACTGGCCTCAGTCCTTTGGATTGGTGGTGGCGTAGTAGAAACTACTACTGATACCTATATCACAAGAGGCAGGGGTACAAACGTCATAGCAATCGGTCACCCTGACCTTCTCGATCAATATTACAGTGCTTATTCTCTAGAGGGTGAATATCTAAATGAGTCATTCAACTTTCGTGGAGCGGGCTACACCATCAATCGTACACTGATAGGTAATCTCACTGAATTAGTTGGTGTGACAAGTATAGAAGAACGGTTTGTTGAATATGCAGATGTCGAAGAACTTCCTGCAATCATTTGGGTAGAAGACCCAACCAATCCAGAGGAGGGATACTATACAACTGTTGGTGGTCATAGACAGTCATCGACATTGATAGTGGGGCTTGATTGGGAGAATACTGTATCTGATTGGTATTTTGAAGGGTCAAGAGTAACCTCTCAAGAAGAGGTCTGGATTGGCGGTGAGCTGGCGAATACACTGTTTGACGACCCACTCATCCAACGCATGGAAGTATACGGTGTATCCCTCAATGTTTCTGGAATAATGTTAGATGTACTGAACGGCGGAAATGTAGCAATAACAAGCCTCTCTGTCCTTCGAGACACACTTGGATTGTCTGGAGGAAACCTATTGCTAGTACAGGTCGATGACTATAGTTCTACATTGATTGGAGAGATTGAAGAGATTTTGTCTGAGGGTGGATACGGATTTGAAGTCTTTTTGCAGCAGGATTTACTGGAGCAAAATCGACAAGCAATGGCTTCCCTATGGTCCCTGCTTCTTCCACTGCCAGTCATCGCTCTTGTTAGTGCATTTCTGAGTTTGATGAACTATCTGCTAGTTTCTGTCTTTGGGAGATTTCAGGACTATGTGATCATGCGCTCTGTTGGAGCTAAGCCATCATTTCTAGCGAAGTGTATTATTGCTGAGGGCGTTGATATCGGAGGACAATCTGGAATTCCCGCTGTCATAGTTGGTGCCATCTTCAGTGCATTATTCTTGGTTCCTGAAGCAGCTGTGCCATCTATTCTCTACTTGCCCTTCATAATTTCAATAATGATTCTCGCTCTATTTCTTGTGATCGTACTAGCTGCAATCCCGGTATATCTACTCTTCACAAGTAAAACCGATTTGCGTGTATCCGAATTTCAAGTCTAGAATAGGTAAGCTTCATTAGAGATTGCACGGCACCTGACCTGAGGAATGGTCATGCCTGAAGAGACCCCCGTTGAAGAGTTCTCAATCCATTGGATTCGAGATATAGTTGATGAAGTATTAGAACGAAACGTCGACGAGTATCTAATCTCGACCGGGAAGAGTACGAGTGGAATAATACCTGTTAGCTTCATGAAAGAAATCATCATAGCGGATGTCATTAAGCGGGAACTTCAGGACTCAGGAAAAAAAGCAAAGACAATGTTTGTTGTAGATGATTATGATCCAATCCGTTCATTCCCACCGAGTATGACTCTCTCTCCTGATGAATACATGGGTGTTCCATATTCGGATGCGCCAGATCCATCTGGCTGTTGTGAGAGTCTGGGTGCGCATTGGGCAAATGAGCTGATTGAAGTATTTCCAGATTTTGGAGCTGACCCTGAGGTTGTATGGCAGTCAAAACTCTACGAAACAAAAGAAATGCTTGAAGCTGTTCGTGTTTGCTTGAATCATACAGAAACAATCCGAGAGATTCTGATTGAATACGTGGCCCGTGACTTCGATGAAACACAAAAGGCGGAATATATCACTTCGATGAAGGACTGGTATCCAGCTTCGGTTATCTGTCCCGTCTGTGGAAGGTTGCAATCTGGTGGTAAGGGTTCGATAGTACCCAATCGAGTCACCGCATTCAATCCTGAGACCAATGAGGTGTCTTACACGTGTGCACATTGTGAGCACTCAGAAACCGAACATCTGGATAAACTAAGAGTGAAGCTCTCATGGAGAGTCGATTGGCCTGCGAAATGGTATGTTTTGAACATCACCTGTGAACCCGCTGGGAAAGACCACTCTGTGAAAGGTGGGTCATATGAGACCGGTCTAGAGATGTCCAGACGTATTTTTGACTGGTCTGGACCAGTTAAGGTACCATTTGAATGGGTCCGTTTTGGTGGACGCGACATGAGCACATCTAGAGGAATCGTATTTACTCCTAGATCATGGTTGAATGTTTCACCACCTGAATTATACAGATATATCGTAACTAGAACGGATATCGAACGAGCAAACAATATAGAAACAGAACAAATTCCAGATTTGATTGACATCTACGAGTCCTTTGAAAGGACCTATTACGGACTCGATGAAGCTGATGATGAAAAACAGAAACTGGCAAAACTACTCTATCCATTGACTGAAGTGCGACCAATCAGCGACGAATATATTCCTAAACTTCCTTTCAAATTTGCAATAGTAACAGCCCAGCTTCAATCCATACTTGACAAGGATACTATTCTGCAACGCTGTTATGATGTGCTAAAGAAGCAATACAATCTTGATGAAGTATCAGCTGAGTCAAAGGCTCTCATACCCAAACGGCTTGAGCGTGCTCTTGGTTGGGTGAAGGAGTTTGGCAGTGAACGTGACATTGTCGATATTCCAGATTCAGTATCAAGCGATATTGTTGCTACATTGACTGAGGATGATAAGACATTCCTATCCAAACTAGTTGAGGCATTCAAAGCAGGAACTCTAGATGATGATGCTATCCAATCTACGATATTTAACACAGCTCGTGAAGTTGAATTGAAGCCGAAACGTGCATTCCTAATCCTGTATCGTATCTTGATTTCGAGGAAGTCTGGTCCTAGACTTGGTCCATTTATCAACACACTCGGGTCAGAATGGGTGGCAGAGAGAATCTCCAGTATTCTCTGAGTATATAATCACGTTTATTAGAGAACCAAATCTCAGCCGGGCAATCACGCAGGATTGAGTAAAGAATGCTGGGCAAATTGAGGCAACAATATCAGAAAGTGATGGCACCAGTTGGCAAGGCCTTAGCACGGACTGGTATCACTCCAAACATGATTACCGGTCTGACATTAGTTGTGGCTATGTTTGCTGCCTACCTATTCTATCTAGGTGAACTCCTCATAGGCTTAGCAGTGATGATTCTAACCGTGGTTCTTGACATGTTTGATGGAGCCGTAGCTCGAGCAGCCAACTTGGGAACTCCCTTTGGAGCTACATTCGATCATACACTCGACAGATATGCTGAGTTCTTCTTCTTGCTAGGACTCATGATGGGACCTGTTGGTGGCTCTGAGCCTTACATACCATGGTTCTGGGGCTTCTTTACTCTCTTTGGAATGATAATGGCAAGTTTCACCAGAGCTAAAGCAGAGTCTGTTGGTGGCATGGACAATTGTGCAGTTGGTATTGCAGAACGACAAGAGAAACTCATTCTCCAGATTGCAGGCATTCTCTTGATTGCTATTCCAACCACAAACATTTGGACTGATTTCCTCAATGCAATTTCACTAGATGTCACAACATTCTTCCTGAATATTCAGATATACAACATCCTGACATTGCTCATTGTAGTTGTTGGAGTTCTATCCCACATCACTGTAGCACAACGACTTGCTTACGCTCACAAAGTAATTCTTGCTTCAGATAATGCAGAAACATCTGATGACTGATTATACTGAGTACTATCTCGTGTACTATGTATCTATTCAGTCGCATCAAATACTAGGTTCATAGTTCTCTGTAGGAACTCCTTTGCCTCTGCCA
>JAEOST010000064.1 GCA_016840245.1 Candidatus Thorarchaeota archaeon | reverse complement strand
TATATCACCATAAACACTCAGAAGAATCCATTCAACTATACAGCATTCCGAAGAGCCCTTGCATTTGCATTAGACAAGCAGGCAATCTCAGACGATGAATGGGATGGCCTATCTTACCCACAGGATTCTCTTGTCCCACAATGCAATCCATTCTCGTGTGAGGGATTGCTACCTTATACCTACTATGAGGCCAATACCATTTTGGGTAATCAATTGCTTGATGATGCCGGCTTCACCATTGATGGTATTACTGGATTCAGGCTTGATCCCCACGGTAATCCATTCAATGTGACAATAGAAGTTGCCCAGTCCTCCACTATAGCTATTGGGATCGGCGCAAAGGTCGCTGATGCTCTAGTAGCACTAAGTGTCAATGCAACATCAGTTCCAACTGACTTCTATGAGTACCTCAATAAGTTATATTCCCATGGTGATTATGATATTGTATTCCTAGGAACAAGTTTCAGTAATTTTGATGTCGACTGGATGGCATATACCTATTGGGGCGATTTTGCCGACGAACCATATTATAATTTTCCGGGTTGGGGAAATTCAACATATGATAGCTGGAGGGACCAGCTACTTCATGCAACTGAATATGATGATGTCTATGAAGCAGCATTCGCCATGCAAGAGATCTGGGTACACGCGTGTCCTGTAATTGTGTGTTATGACAATCTACTTCTCTCCGCATGTCGAAATGATAGATTCGAGGGCTTTGTCAATGACGCTACTGATGGTCTACCTAGTTGGTGGACCAATTACAAGGTTCATCTCAAAGAAGGACAAACAGGAGCTCCCTTTGGTGGTACATTCAGGTGGAGTAATCCTCTAGATTTAGATAGTTTCAATTTCATGGCTAGTGCCTCTTCATACACAAACAATGTACTTCAGATGATGTATGATAGTTTGATACGACTAGGACCGGATGGATATGATGTACTGTGGTTGGCTGAGAGTATTCTGACAGAAACACATGAAGACAACGCATCAGTTCCGGAAGGATATACTGTCTACACTATTGATCTGGTTCAGAATGCAACATGGTCTGATGGTTCACCCCTCCTAGCAGATGACGTAGCATATTCGCTTAATTACTACTTAGAATCTCCAGGTAACCCATTCGGAGCTGATTTGATTGAGATGACTGCTGCATATGCACCAACACCATATCAAGTCATTATCCAATTCTCTACCGAGTCCTATTGGAATCTACATAATTTCGGATACAAGTACATAATTCCAAGACATATCTTTCTGGATATCGGCTTAGATGGATGGAATACTTGGGTCCCAAATCCCCCAAGTGAAACCATGGTGACATCTGGTCCCTTCAACGTATCTGCATATGTGGCAGGTGAATACGTTGAGCTTGAACAAAATCCCGATTACTTCTTCAAGCCTGAGCCTTCTTCTACGACAACAACAACCACGTTTACTACTTACACAACAAACACAACGTCATCAACAACACCAACACCGTCCACGACAACACAACCTCCTACATCTACGACTATTACTACAGTAACAACATCAACGACACTAACTACTTCCACGACTACTACGACAATGCATACGGTGACTAGTCCAACTACATCAACAACCACGAGTCCTACATCAAGTACTACCTCTAGTACAACAACAGCTTCCACCTCACCAACAACAACCACTGACAATCCCTGGTGGTTTGGTGTTTATGATAACTTCGGAATTATAGTGACGATTGGCTCCGTAGTTGTCATAGTGGTGGTAGGAGCAATGATATGCAGGAACAGCAGAGGACGCTAAGAACCAGAATCTGCCTGAGAGAGTTAACGCTCTCTCATATCTCCCTTTTTTCCTCCTCCCTGCATTTTATTACCTCAATATCTGTTGAGGTCGAGAGGAATATAAGATGAGTACCAAGGTTCTAGTCATAATTGCTTCTTCTGATAGAGAAAAGATACTCACAGCATTGATGTATGCACGAAATACAATCGCTTACAACTGGCTTGATGATGTCAAGGTGATGTTCTTTGGACCATCCGAGAAGATTCTTGCTGAAGATGCTGAGATTGCTGCTGAGGCTTCTGCCATCGCAGATGTTGGTGAGGCTATCGCATGTAAATTCCTCTCAGATCGAGATGGTACATCAGAAACTATTGCTAACCTGGGTGTAAATGTTGAGTATGTTGGAACAATGATTGCTGACTTGCTAAAAGATGGATACACTCCAATGTTGTGGTAGAATACAAGACCGGATTATATCGGAATGATAATTCTGAATGTAGTTCCCTTCGCTGAAGGTCCTACTGTAAGATCTATTGACCCATCGTACGCTTTCAGGATCTGACGAGACAGATACAGACCAAGGCCTCCACTATTGGATGATGCTCCCCGTTCGAATAATCGGCCAATAATGTCTTCACTAATTCCGGGTCCATCATCTGCGACAGTGATGACAGCATTGCCATTAGTACGGTGGATAGTTATCTCGACCTTGACTTCGGAACCTCCATGTTCAGCACTGTTCCTCAGCAGGTTCTCGAACACGGTGTTGAGTAAGCGATGACCAGCAAGTTGTATTCTTCTTGCTGCCCTATCTGCATTCACCTTCACCTTCATTCCACTATGAATCAACTCTGAATTAGATGCAACTTCTTCAATCATCTCAACAAGGCTGTGACCAGTCGTTGCAATGGGTCTACTGAATGCG
>JAEOST010000063.1 GCA_016840245.1 Candidatus Thorarchaeota archaeon | reverse complement strand
CCACCCCCACTAACACAGGACTGAGGCTCTTCCTCCCGCCTGGTTCCCGGCAGAGTCTCACGTTCGTTGTCAGGGGTGGCCTTACCTATTCCTGCAGATCGAGATTGCACTCGGGTTCGCAGATTGAAGGATATGTGTACAATGTCACCTTGCAGTCACTCTAAGACTCAACCAGTTGTTCATGTAGCACTACTTGGAACGAACTCTGACGTATCTTTAGAATCTATTATAGTTCGTAGATCTTTGGATGAGCTAATTCTAATTCATTCATTTGAAGAACAAGAAACAGCCTTTGAGTTGAAAGAGCGTTTTAGGCGTGTACACTTGAATACTACTACAGTTGCTGTAAATCCAAACGATTTCTACAACACCCTGTCGTCTATTCTCAAGGAATTAGACAGTAAGCAATACGATGATCACTCAATCGAATTTAGTGTCTTATCTAACAACAACGTCATGACAATGGCAGCCTGTGTTGCTGCAATTATCCTTAAGGCATCCATCTTGTCACCAACAGAAGCTAGTCCTACCAACATACTCGAAGTTTGTCCATCAAGTATGACCACATTAACTCATACTAAGAAACGCATCCTAGAGTATGTATCCAGTTACATGGAATCTGTTTACCAGTCAGATATCTCCAAGGGTACAGGTATTACCAAATCATCTGTATCTCGTCATTTGAGTGATATGGAACGAGCAGGTTATGTGACACGTCTGAATGAGGGAAGGAAGAAATACGTACGAATCACCGATCTCGGCTCTGTGATATTGCATCACAAGATTCTGAGGAAACGTCGTGTATGGGGTGTTCCTGAATCTCATATAACTAGGAAGTCGAAAATCCTGAAGATTGCTGACGTTCATGTTGGAGCGTAACAGGTCATCTTCGCTGGGAAATTGACGAAAAAACCTAATTGATAATTTGCGTAGGATATCATCTTGGTATTCAGGAGGAAAATTGCACATGAAAGGTGCTAGGGACGTCACCCCTACAGCAGATATTACTCCACCTGAATGGACTGACATTTTTCATGCCATTCGTCAACCAACTCTCATTCTGTCACCTTCACATATAATCCTCTCAGCAAATCATGCTGCTCTCAAGGCGCTTAAAGTGACTGAAGAGGAAGTCATCGGACGACATTGTCACGAATTCTTCCATAATTCAGATGTGGTACCTGATGGTTGTCCCCTTGTTACCTTGTTGGAATCCGGTGACTATGAATCCAATGATATGGAGGTTGAAGCACTTGGTGGTACCTATTTAGTATCATGCACACCAGTAACCGGGTCTTCAGGTGACATAGTTAGGATCATCCATATTGCTACTGACATCACAGAACGAAAAGAGGCTCAAGAAGAGCTCAAGGCAACAGCTCAAGCAGCCACATTGTATCTTGATCTTCTTGGTCATGACATACGGAATCACCTTCAGGCAATTGCTATCGGTTCAGATCTTATTGAACGCTATGACTGCGAACCTGATGTTGCATTGGTGACTGCTCTATTGAAACAGGTCATTAGTCGAACGCAATCGCTCATCACAAAGGTCCAAGATACGAGAGATCTACTGTCTACTCCTCTGACTCCTATCGATTTAAGGGCAATACTGCAGGAATGTATTGAACGATTGAAACAGAGATTTCCAGATATCGAAGTATCACTGAACATAGACACTGAAGATGCAATTGTGCTTGCTGATGAGTACATTAGTAACTTGGTTGACAATCTGTTAGAGAACACTGTTATCCACAATGCCAACATAACAAAGCAGGTATGGGTATCTTTGACTCAGACTGAAGATGGATTCAGGGTTGTCATTGAAGACAATGGTCTTGGCATTGACGATGATAGAAAACGTACTCTGCTTGATCCTACACGACGATTTGGAGGAGTAGGACTTCAACAGGCTGTCAGAATTGCTGAGAAGTACTGCGGTTGGGTTGACATATCTGACAGGATTCCCGGTGACTCTGATAAAGGTTCTAAGTTCAGAATTTGGTTTCCTAAACGTAATGTTAACAACTAGCAATATTTCTAGAAAGGTTCATCATGCATAGTGGTGAACACTATGACAGCAAGCTGATTAATGCTGATTTCAGCTTGTAGATTGAGATGGAGGAATCATGAAGTAATGGACCAATCCACCATCAGACAAAATGCTAATCTAGTTGAGGCAACTGAAATCCCTTCAGATATACCCCGTGTACTACGGGTCGAGAGCGAGCATCTACTTCCAACAACCTACATAATCGAATCGCCGAGTGCTCTTGTAATCCTTCTGAAGCCTTGGATGGTTGGATCACGATTGGCACGCTCAGCCCGTAATAGCAGTGTTGACTTTCTGCGAGCTGCTTATCACATTGTTCCTGAGCTACGTGACTCAAGTTTCGAATCAGTAACTGAGGTAGTTCCTCTAGCTGGAGCCTTATACTACAGTATTGCAGAGGCATTTGAATCCGTTTTCGGTGAAACAATCAATCGATGTTTCATTGGAGCGAAACGACACCAAACTCCATCTGGTTGGGACACAGAGCTTGCATACCTAAACTTTGAAGCTCTATCTTCTCAACCTGTCATCATGATTGGTGATACAATTGCCACAGGCGGAACAATTGAACGAATTGTAGAAGCAACACTGGCAGAGAGCTCTGAGATTCGAGCTATCATTATCTACTCGATTGCAGGAGGTCTTGTAGGGGCTACTCGTATAACGGAGCTTGCGGACAGAATCAAGATACCCGTATATCTCTTCTATTCCAATGCAATCTTTGGCGTTGAGCCAAATGGTACCGATATGCCTTGGTTGCATCCAGGTACAATTGTATCACCGGAGATTCGAGCTGAAGCAGAGAAGGCATATGGTCCTGATTTAGGTCCCCGTTGGTGCTGCGTATGGGACTGGGGTGACCGTGCAAAACATCCCATGAAACATCTTGAAGAGATATTGGAACGCTGTGAGGATGAACTGAGTTCTGATGTTTCTGAGGAAACGCGTAAGATTCTCACCGAAACCAAGGAACAGACGCTGAAAGCACTAGAGCAATGGACAAGTCAACTAGAGCTGTAACCCATCACTACTCTGACTCACATTTCATGAGGTTATCAAGTAATCTTCTGAGATACTCTTCGAACTCAGATATCTCTCCAGAACTGAAGCCATCGTAGAATATCTCGCTCATCAATATTGAAACATCAGTGTAATTTTGGTACAATCTCTTTGTCTTTTCAGTTAGTGTGATCAATACCTTTCTCCGGTCTCTCTGTGATGGAGTTCTGAGGAGATATCCACTCTCTTCTAGTCTATCAAGCATGTCGGTCAATGTTGATTTACCAAGTGCAGTTCTTCTAGCAAGCTCATTGATGGATATTCCATCCCCTCGCCAGAGCGCAAAGAGAATCCGCCCTTGACCTGGGTTAATCTGGATATCGAACTCTTTCAGTTTCTTGGAAAATATCCTGCCAGCAAGATGATGTATCTTGGTAATCAGGAATCCGCCTTCGGTTGTTTTACTCATTGTAGTCATCCCAAATCAATGCGAAACGTGTGACTCTGATTCCATCCCCTTGCTACAGTAGGATAGAGTTTGAGCAAGGTGTGGTCTGGATCGTCGTATCCCTTTGGATAGTACTTCTCCCAGCCCTCATGCCAGATTGCCTTTTTCAAGTCAAAATCATGGATTATTTCTATGGTACCTCCAAAGTGGACACCACGCCAGTTGTCCGGCTCACAGTAGTAAACTGAAACAGCTTGATTATCCTGAAGATCCTGAATCTTAGGGGATGATGTGTTTGTCGTGAAGAGAATCATGAAATCCTCTTTATGGTCTTCAAACATAGCCGTTAGTTTTGGAAACATCTTCTTGTTTCTTAGATTGAACATTGCCCTAGTCTGGGGAAATCCCTCTTTATCGATGGTTGTAAGGTATGCAGGATGGGCAAGTCCCATCAATTCAAGACTCACACCTCTCAGTTCTTTTTCACTGCTCATCTTAGCATCTCCAATTAGTACTATATAGAATAGTACGATATAGTACTATTTAAAGAGTACACTCGGCGCAGACATGTATGTCAATCAAACAGGGTTATTGTAATGCCTAAAACTAAATGACGAGAAGAGGAAATGGATTCGTATTCGGACGAAATGGTTTGAGAAAGAACGTTCTGAGAGAGAGGCAGTACTGATTGAGGTGGGAGTGGACAAAGATGAGATTGACACTGCATATACAACCATTTTCGACTATTTCACCACCCTAGGTGCTGCTACAGATGAAGAGCTTAAGCACATACACGAACAGGAGATTGTACATCGTATCCTCACTATAGGTAAGAAAGTCTGATCTATCCGTGATTATTCTCCTTCATTGCTTGGTTAACTTG
>JAEOST010000613.1 GCA_016840245.1 Candidatus Thorarchaeota archaeon | reverse complement strand
TGAAGAAGCAGCATCCTGATTCCTTCGAGAACATCAAGTGGTTCAAATCCCGCAGCTACACATGGAACTCCATGTGCATCAACAAAGGGCTTGTAGGCCTCAGTTCCAATTATTGCAGACACATGTCCAGGAGTGATGAATCCATCAACTGCGAAGCCTTCGATGTCTACTAGAATCTCCATGGCAGGAGGTACGATTTTGAGCGAAGTTAATAATGTGAAATTGACTGGGGGCTTTTTGAGTAACTCGATAGCAAAAGTAGGTGCGGTAGTTTCGAAACCAACACCCACAAAGATTACCTCTTGGTCCGGATTTCTTCGAGCAATCTCTATAGCCTCATTTACTCCATAGATCACTCGTACATCTGCACCTTTTGATTTTTCCTTAGCTAGAGATGATGAAGTAGAGGGTACACGAATCATATCACCGAAGGTTGTGATAATGTGTCCAGATTTAGCTAATTCAATTGCCATATCCACATCTTCAGCCGCACACACACAAACAGGACAACCCGGTCCAGCAACAAGTTCAATATCTTCAGGTAAAATAGACCGTAAACCATGTTGACTTATTGTGTCCTCATGAGTTCCACATACATGCACAATACGTGTTTTTCGTCCAGCATTCAAATCTCGAATCTGTCCAGCAAGGACCTCTGCGTATTTTGCACTTTTTGAAGAATCACTATCAAACATAGCGGCTCCACTCAAGGATATGAGCGTGGCCAGTTCTATAAAAAAACGTCTTTACCGGACTTTCAAGCGAAATATTATTTCGGCTCTTTTGCGTCTTCAAGGAAGACAATAGCCTCTCCCAATGAGATAGATAGCTGAATTGCGAGTTCTTGTGCTCTAATGTTAGGATTCTTGGGAAGGATTTCACTGCGGATATATCCGGAAAGTCCAGGATACATAGGATTTCTTCGAGCAGTATCTACAAGAAGATCCCACAGAGGAGTACTCTTCAATTGGGAAATATCAATATCGTCTGCCATCCGTGCTGTCCTCGTTTTCTTTGTCGGACGGAGATTGGTACTAGTCGTCGGACTAGTAGTAACTTCATAAACTCTATCTGTTATCTTCGATTGCTTCAACTGTGCACTCCATCCCGGCGATAACCCAATTAAGGGCAAGGATATGTAACGTAGGTATTATGTTAAAAGCCTTGGGGCAAGTCACAGATTTTCGCGCGAATCCAAACAATATATTAAAAGAGTGATTAATTATAATTACGGGTGTTTGATAATATGGAAGAATGTCGTTGTAGTAAGGTTTAACAAGAATCAGTACCGAAGAAACATGAACAAAGCCCACCTACGGGCCGAAGTTGGGGAAAAAATAAATCATGCCCGAAGGCATCCGTCGAATAGTTCTTGATGTTTTGAAACCGCACACTCCACGTCTCACCGATCTCTCGTTGATGCTAACTAAGGATGAGCGTGTTATTGGAGTGAACCTCTCTGTGAAGGAGGTTGACGCTAATACGGAGTCAATCACTATTACTCTTGAAGGGGACGACCTTGAGTTTGACTCAATTAAGAGTATACTCGAGGCCGCTGGAGCGGTTGTGCACTCGATAGACCAGGTTGTTGCTGGTAAGAGATTCGTAGAAGAAGTGACACTGCATCCTGAGAATAGCTAATGTAGTTTTGATTTGAAAATCAAAGACACATTGAACGACTCAGAGGCTATGTTCGAGTCTCCTTTAGTTGAGATTAGAGACCTTCAATCTCTGAGAGGAGCCTAGTACTCTCCTCTTCGATTTTTCTTTGAGCTACTCTATAGAGTTCCTGTTCAAAAGCAGAAGGTACAATCTTGACCACATTACAGAGACGATCAACTATTTGCTCTGCAAGTGCATCAGGAGATAGAACACTACCTCGGACTATGCTTCGCACGACCTCCTCACCTACACTAGTCTTTACAATAGAGTTGACTACACTTGCGATTGTTCCAAGGGGGTCAACAAAAAAAGGGAATTGAGCATTATCATGAAGAATGATGAATCCTAGTTTTTCTACTATACTATCTGTATACCATTCAATGCTGGATTCCTTGATTCTGAGCTTGGCTGCAAACTCAGTCTTTGTTAATGGATTAGGATGACTCCAAGGATGACGGGTGACCATATAGAGTGCTGCCCCAAAGAATGGGTCACTGTCTCTTGGCATCCCTTCAAGTGATACAAAACGCCGAATTAGATCAAGGGCCATGTTCCCATATCGCTCATCAATTCGATTTTCTTTGAAGAATTCGTGAGCATCTCGCACTGTATTCACCACTATCTTTGGGCTGATAGCAATGCTCCTATTATCAATGTGAGCCAAGGTTAACCCTTCTCCATTAGCAACTAATGATGACTCGTGAGAAACGTCAAATAAGTCTTTTACACTGGAAGAAGAGGTGTGGTAATTTCGCGCGAAACCATTCTATCATCTGGCTCTATATACTTTTTCCAAGGCCCAGCGTAAAGTTCTTTCAATTTCAGACAATCGAGAATCATCACCGAAATTACGTATCACGATTTCCTGCAGGATGCCATCTTCAGCACGTACCTCGAAGTCAAATGCTTCATCCCATTCCATAATCCCATTCTCAACGTTGACCCTGTCTTCCTGTTGGAATGTACCAAGTATCTTCTCAACGAAGAATCGGGCAAATGCACCTCGCTTAATATCATATATCGCATGCGAAACGGGAATTATCTTTATTTGATCTCCATCCACATCTATTGTGGCAAGCTCCATGTCCTTATCCTTGGCCCGGACAGTAATTGTACGCGCCTCGGCGGTTAAGGTAGTAGGTTCAGAATCAATACTAGGTTCAGGTGGCTCAGGAAGAACACCTATCGCTGTATCAGCTGTGGCAAAACTGCCTGTACCAATTGTAGCATCGAGAGCCTGAAGATAGTCCTCCAATAGAGCTACCTTTGTTCTGAGTTCTTCGAGTTCCTCGTCGAGCTCTCTCCTTAGTTTAAGCAAGATAGTAATACGTGGGTCTTCCAATTTCTGCACCTGCTCGAGTCAGCAAGTATCCTATACTCAGTAGTATATCATTTCGTGTAATATTAGAATCCAACGCATTTGTTTTCCGAGAGACAGATTGACTACTCGGTGTGTACGGAAATAGCGAAGTCGGGACACTCCATTTCACAAAGTCGACACACCTTACATGCTTCCAAATCAGCCACAGTTGGCAAGAAGAAACCTCGATTATCCACTTCTTCTGCAGGCTTCAGAACTTCGTGAGGACAGACAGATATGCAGATATGACATCCCTTGCATAGTTTAGGATCTACTAGAATCTTCTGAGCTTTTTTCGCCATTCTGCTCGACTCCATCTTCGCTCGGATTAGTGTCACGATATAACGGTTCTCATGCGACAACTGTTATGATTTCACCTGTATCACATAATGTATCTCTACAAGTCAGAGTGTGCATTTTATTTATCCTTAAAGAGCCACGATTATATAGGATAGTCCCAGACTGTATATAGAGTACAGGTGTGTAGTTCATGAGAAAGTTCTTTGTCTTCCCGTGTTCCCAATGTCGCAACTTCACAACTGCTCCCATAAGCCAAAAGAGAAGGCGATGCAGTTATTGCGGAAAGCTCATTGATATTGGAAAGGCAGCGAGAGCTCTCTTTGATACTCCCGAGACAGCCACTGCTGCTGTAAAGGAATTCAATGCACGGGGCAACGAGGAGTTTCAGAAGGCTGTTGAAAGGTCCAAAGACCGTATTCGTGCACTTGTTCCTGAAACCAGAATTGATGCAGAGCAGCTCTCCGAAAAAATTAGTTCGGGCTTGCCTGATGGAAAAATGAAGAGGTTGATGGTCCTCTTAGAAAGAGAGGCAAAGAATGCAGACTGTGCGTTGGGTAGAATTGAAGAACTATGTGAAAAGTACCAACTGGAATGGGCTTGGGTTGAAGACCAATTGTCAAAGCTTTCAAATTCGGGTGTGCTCATTTTTCCACGACCATGGACTGTAAGACTGGTAGCAATAGAAAACGATGACAAGAAGAAGGACTCAATCCAAGTTGATGTGTCAAAAGATATACTTGAGATCCTTAGAAAATGGGGTGGAAGTGGGACTCTGACTGAATTAGTGGAACACTTTGGAGAAGTTGCAATTTCCCAATCATCAGTTGAATCATCGCTTGCAAACCTCTTGAGTAAAGGCGAGATATACGAACCAAAACCAGGGAGAGTATCGTTGGTCTAACCATCAGATAGTTCATTAGGGTTGTCTATGAGAGGTGGCTGGTACAAATGCCGATAGTGGAGTTAGTAGCAAAGAAGACCCTAGAGAGGCATCCAGATATAGGTCTCAGTGTTGTGGATCTGATTGTTCTTCTCTGGATGTACTCAAATCCATACTCCACAAGTAGAAGACAACTCTCAAGTATCAAATACATTCTTAGAATGTCTGAAACACTTCAAACACCAGATGGTTCACTTGGGATTACTGATGATGAATTGACTCAGCTTGTTCTTGGAAGTCTACAGAGGGTTAAACAAAAGGGACTAGTATACATTCAATCAGCAGGTATCCATTATGTTAAAGGTACACTCACCCAGAAGGGTGAAACCCTTGTTGACGATACAGTAACCGGTTCAGCCCTGAGGCGTGTTATTTTGGAGTTTGGAAACAATCCCTAATAGAGGATGTTTCGGAATCTTTAAATGCACAGCTCAACGCGCTCGTGCTTGACGCTCTCTGGAAGCGATCGTTTTGGAATCCAGGATGCAGTGCAGGCCTCTAGTTCTGCTCGCGAGAACGGCCTGTATACGTTTGCCGGTCAGATTCCAAAGTGGTTGTTGAGGGTGTATATTGACCAACATACCTACTCTACATGTAGAGACTGGTCTGTAAAGGTCGCATCACCGGAAGTGAATCACGATGCCATCATATCGGTATTCCATAATAGGCATAGATCCTGATAGAACCGCTATAGCTAGCGGTAGGAATATGCGAGTTTCCCCAAAGCAATGCAGGGAGGTTTGCACTACCATTAGAGGGATGATGCTGGATAAGGCAATAGAACTCCTTGAGAGTGTCATTGAGGAGAAGGCTTGGATTCCTTATAGACGTCATAAGAAGAAGCGAGGCCATCATTCAGGAATGAAGAAGTGGCCGGCAGGAGGTCATCCTGTTAAGGCTTCTGAACACATCCTGAAGGTTCTAAGAAACGCAGAGGCTAATGCAGATAACAAGGGTCTAGATATTGACAGACTTAGAGTAATGCATGCTGTTACCCATAGAGGTAGGACGTACAAGAAGTTCATCGAGAGAGCCTTTGGTAGAAGTTCTCCTTATTATGAGAACACAAGTCACGTTGAAGTCGTATTAGAGGAGGTAACTTAGTGTCCGCGGTCAAGTACTTCATTGAGCAAAATATGCGCAGATTGATGATAGATGAGTTCCTCATGCATGAGTTGAACGCCGCAGGATACGGTGGTGTTGAGATTCGCAAAATGCCTATGAGAACAGAGGTCGTTATTCATGCATCCAGACCTGGTGTTGTCATCGGTCGTCGTGGATCCAAGATTCGAGAATTAACTGAGATATTGGAATCTGATTTTCAGATTCAGAATGTCCAAGTTGAAGTCAGTGAAATCGAAAATCCATGGCTTAATGCCCAAGTAATGTCATCTCGACTAGCAAGACAGCTGGAGAGAGGTGTACGTTTCAGACGAATGGCATATTGGATTCTCAGACGTGTCATGCGTTCTGGAGCAGTGGGTTGCGAGATTATTGTTAAAGGGAAGCTCTCAAGCAGGAGAGCACGATACCAGAAATTTACACAGGGTACAATTGCAAAGACAGGTCAACCAGCAGATATCTTTGTCGATGAGGCTGATGATACAGCGATATTGAAACCTGGAGCTATTGGAATCAAGGTCAGGATAATGAAGCCTGAAGCACAAATGCCAGGAATAATCCGTGTCAAGAAGCCAAAACCAAAGCCAAGAGAACCACTACCCAAAGTAGCTCCAAAGACACCCGAAACCGTGGAAGAACCAGAAGTTGTGGAAGAATCCATGGAGGGAATCACTGACATCGAGGAGCTTCGCGAGCTTGAGGAACTTGATGGATTGGAGCTTGTAGATGATGGAGAACCAAAGCCAGTAGTGGAAGACAAGCCAGAGCCCGAAGAAGCCTCAGATACCAAAGAAACAGAGAAGCCTGTGGCAGATACAGAGATTGAGGAGTCCACTATCAAGGAACTTGAAGAGCTGGATGCACTTGATGAGGGAGGCGACTAATCAATGGCTCGATTAACACCTGACGATATTAGAAAGCTTACCCCAGCTGAGAGACAGAAAACACTAGAGGATCTATACACCGAGCTCTCAAGCATAAGGATTGCGACTGCCACTGGTGGTGGTACTGAGAATCCATACAAGGCACGCAACGTCAAGAAAGCTATTGCCAGGATTCTAACTGTTCAACACGAAGAGGAACTGGAGGGTGCTGAATGAATTACACTCCGATGAATCTCATCAAACACGAACTCGTTGGTCTCTCAGCACATGTTGTAGAATCCAGTGATCCAGGACTTGTGTGTAGGAGAGGAAGAATCGTCGATGAAACCAAGGAAACTATACACCTCGATACAGATACTGGAGTTGTGAAGCTTCCAAAGAGTGTCTGTGTCTTTGATATAGACCTTCCAAAAGGAACTACTGTCAGAGTGAGCGGTGCAATCCTCAGGGGAAAACCCGAGGACAGAATCAAGAAACGCCACACTAGGAGATGGTAATGATGGCGAAGACAAAAAGTAAGGTGCGCAATATAGGCATCCCGAACATAAACCCACCTGAGAAAGACTGCGATGATCCAAATTGTCCATTTCATGGTAGCCTTCCGGTAAGAGGACGAATGATGGAGGGTGTTGTAACAAGCACCAAAATGCACAGAACCATCACATACCAGATGGACTATCTGAGCCTCATAAAGAAGTATTCCCGATATGAGAGACGCAGATCAAAGAAACATGCACATCTCCCACCTTGCATTGATGTTGAGGTAGGAGACATTGTAAAAGTTGCTGAATGTCGCCCACTTAGTAAAACTGTTTCATCCGTAGTCATAGCAGTGAGTAGGGAGGAGTAAGAAAATGTCGAGAAAAGTTGGGAGAGGCATTAGAAAGTTCATTCCACGAATCGCACGTGGCTTACCAATAGGTGCGAAAATCCTGTGCGCTGACAATTCAGGTGCAAGAGAACTGCAGATTATTACGGTATTTGGATACAAAGGCAAGCTCAGAAAATTGGGAAAGGCTGGTGTCGGCGACCGTGTTAACGTATCAGTGACAAAAGGCAAGCAAGAGCTACGAAAACAGGTCCTGCAAGCTGTGATAGTAAGACAGAGGAAACCTTACCGCAGACCTGATGGAACTTGGATGCAATTCGAAGACAATGCAGCAGTTCTGATCAAGGCTGGTGGAGAACCACAGGGCTCAGAACTGAGAGGTCCAATGGCAAGAGAAGTAACCCTGAAGTGGCCAAGAGTGTCAGCAATTGCGTCAAAGATTGTGTGAGGTAGATAATGATGACAAAGAAAATTAGTTCAAAGGCCCCACGCAAGCAGCGGAAACAGATCTACAAGTCACCACTGCATGCAAACAAGCGACGGCTGAAGTGTCGACTTGATGAGTTCCTACAAGAGGAATATGGATTACGATCATTAGTGATTAAGAAGGGTGACCTAGTTAGAGTCATGAGAGGTCAGTTTCGGGATACAGAAGGTAAGGTCATCGGGGTCAGCTATAGTAAGATGCGGGTCTACATAGAGAGTGCAACTACTACAAAGGCTGATGGAAAAGAGGTGAACATACCCCTACATCCCTCCAATCTTCTGGTAGTGAAACTTGAGATTGATGATGAGAGAAAGAGCCTCATCGAGAAGAAGGTCATGGAAATTGCGGAGAGTGAATAGATGACAAGAAGAGGTCAGAAAAAGCATTTGAAACGCCTACCTGCACCAAAGCATTGGCCAATTAGGAGAAAGGCTGGAAAGTTCACAACCAAGCCAATCCCAGGACCACATGCAAAGGAGGATTGTCTCACACTAGCGGTTCTTCTTAGGGAAATCCAAGGATATGCAGAGAATATGCGTGAAGTCAAAGCAATACTTTCTAGCAATCAAGTAAGAGTAGACGGTAGAATCAGAAGAGATCCAAAATTCCCGATTGGGTTGATGGATGTAATCAAGATTGAAACAGAGGATAAGCGATACAGATTACTGCCAAAGCTTCGAGGTGGACTTCGTCTTGTTGAGATAGACGAAGCTGAAAGCCAATTCAAACTCTGTAGAGTTGAGAAGAAGCAGATGGTGTCTGGTGGCAAGCTTCAGTTGACTCTGCATGATGGTAGGAATATCATCCTGTCAGAGAGTGAGAAGCCTTCGGACTACAACACTCTTGATGTTCTGAAAATCTCTATACCTGAACAGAAAGTGATGAGTACAATTCCTTTGAAAGAAGGATTCCTTGCTCTAGTAACGAGAGGAAAGAACGTCGGAATGCTAGGAAAAATTGTAGAGATTAACAAAAGATATGGTTCTCATACGAGTACAGTCACTATTCAGGATCCTAGCGGAGAGAAAATCCAAACAGCCCTGGAATACGTCTTCATGTTGGGAGCGAAAAAGTCTGAAGTCAATCTTGGAGAAGGAGGGTCGTCTGAATGAGCATTCCTAATGAACAACTTTACCGAACAGACTGGGAAGCATACCCAATGAGGAAGCCAGCAGTCAGCAAGGTAGTGGTAGATATCTGCACAGGCGGCGGTGAAGCGCTCGAGCGTGCAACAACCATTCTTGAGGATCTTACTGGACAATCTCCAGTACAATCAAGAGCGAAACAGACAGTAAGGGACTTTGGAATACGAAGGAAAGAGGCCATCGCAGTACGAGTTACACTCAGACACAAGAAGGCAGAAGAATTCCTTGCTAGAACCTTACAGGCCAAAGATAACGTTCTGCTACTCAAGAATTGGGATGATGATGGTAATTTCGCCTTTGGAATAGCTGAGCATATCAATATCCCTGAAGTCAAGTACGACCCACAACTAGGCATTCAAGGAATGAACATCACTGTTTGTATCGAACGACCAGGATATCGAGTGAAACGAAGACGCAGACGAAGAAGTAAGATTCCCTATAGACATAGACTGACTCCGGAAGAAAGTATGGTCTTTGTCATTGATAAATTTGGAATAGAGATTCTCGAGAAGGAACGTGAACGGACCTATCTGTTCTGAGGTGAGGGATGATGAGCACAAAGAAAGATCAAGGTAAACAAAGAAAGAACATGGGCAAAGGCAGCCGGAGATGTATCCGGTGTGGAACGCACCAAGCCATTATCCGCTCATATGGGCTCTACATGTGTAGACGCTGTTTTAGGGAAACAGCTGTGAAGATGGGATTCCGGAAGTATAGCTAGGAGGTCAATGAGAATATGACATTACTAGATCCATTGGCTGATGCAATGTCAAGCATCTATAACAGCGAATTAGTCGGCAAGGCCGATGTCGTAATCGCACCAGCATCTAGCCTGATTGAGAGAGTTCTTCAGGTTATGCAGCTGAACGGATACATTGGCGAGTTTGAGAAAATCGATGATGGTAAGTCTGGAAGATTCCGGATCCAACTCATGGGTAGGACAAACAAATGCGGTGTAGTCAAACCAAGATTCCCCGTAAAGAGGGATGGATTTGAGAAGTTCGAGAAACGCTTCCTACCTGCATTCAACTATGGTATTCTGATTGTAACAACACCTGAAGGAGTAATGACCCATCAGGATGCCAAGAGAAAAGGAATAGGCGGCAGATTACTGGCGTACGTGTATTAGGAGGTCATGAAAATGTCCAAAGAAGCGGTCTACGAAAAAAGCATCGAAATCCCAAGTGACTGTCAAGTGACAGTTGAAGATAAGACCATTACCATTAGTGGACCAAAGGGTACTCTAGAAAGATCATTTCCAGAACCACAGACAACGATAGTACACAAAGATAACGAGATCGTTGTCACAACATGGATAAACAGAAAGAAGACCAGAGCACTGGTTGGAACTGTTATAGCTCATGTAAGGAATATGTTCGTTGGGGTACAGCATGGCTACACGTACGAGATGAAGATTGTTTACAGTCACTTTCCAATCACTGTCGATGTACAAGGAGAGACCGTACTCATCAAGAACTTCATTGGTGAACGGGGTGTTCGTAAAGCTCGTTTGATTGGTGATGTTGAAGTGAAGACTACTGAAGATGATGTCATCATCAGTGGAGTGGATATTGAACACGTTTCCCAGAGTGCTGCAAACATACAGCTCGCAACAAAGATTCGTGACAAGGACCGCAGAGTGTTCCTTGATGGAATCTATGTCATTAGGAAACGGAAGGGCGAGGAAGTAAAATCGATAGTCTAGAGGTGGCGAGAATATGTCTAAGAAACCCAAACTCGTAGACCTACCCGGTCTTGGTCCCAAGATGGAAGAAAAGCTCGTAGAAGCTGGGATAAAGACTGTGCTAAACCTTTCACGTGCAAAGGCAGACAAGCTCGCAGCTAAGGTTGATGGGCTGAGTGAAGCAGGCGCAGCGAAGCTAATCGCAACAGCTCAAGAAGCACTCGGAGCTTCAGAGCCAGCGAAAAAGACCCCAGCTAAGGAAACCAAGCCGGAAAAGGCTGAGCCTAAACCTGCAAAACCCAAAGCCAAGAAGAAAGAACCCGCGAAAAGTCCCGCTAAGCCAAAAGCAAAGGAAGAGAAGCCAAAGAAGGCCAAACCCAAGCCAAAGGCCAAAAAGAAGGCTCCTGAGAAGAAACCAACCAAGAAGAAGGCACCAGAACCAGCTGCAAGGGAAACTCGTGTAGATATGCGCCTACTCCGTATTGCTAAAAAGAAGAGACGCAGACAACCCAAGTTTCGACATGAACAAGCACATCGATGGATTCGTGTGAGCGACTCTTGGAGAAAACTTAGGGGTATTGATAGTGCAACTCGTGAGAAACGTAAGGGACGCATTGCAATGGTCAGTTCGGGATATCGGAAACCCCGTGCAGTTAGAGGTTTACATCCTTCATTATATCACGAAGTACTGGTCTATAGACCAGCAGATCTAGAAGGATTGGACCCAGATGTCCACGCAGTCCGTATAGGCGGTTCGGTTGGGCTGAGAAATCGTCAGGAAATCATAAAGAGAGCAGAAACCATGCTCTTGAGAATATTGAACCCTGGAGTACCAGAGGTCTTGGAGGAAGATGAACTCTTCTCTGAACTGGACGACTTGGAGGTGGACTAGTTGAGACTTGTCACACAAAAAAGACTTGCCGCAGCTGTCATGAAAGTTGGTAAATCACGTGTGTGGATTGATCCAGAGTTCATTGATGAAGTGAGCCTAGCAATCACGAAGGAAGATATTAGACGTCTTGTTGATGAAGGTGCAATTCAAAGGAAACCAGTGCGAGGAGTCAGCAGAGGCCGTGCCCGATACATACTGGGTCAGAAGAGAAAGGGGCAGAGGAAAGGTCCTGGAAGTAAGAAGGGTAAGGCCACAGCAAAATTCTCCAAGAAGGAGAGATGGATGCACAAGGTTCGGCCCATGCGACGTGAGTTACGAAGGTTGCGTGATGAGGGAAAGATAACTCGGAGAGTATATCGTGAACTCTACTTGAAAGCGAAGGGTAATGCTTTCAGAAATACTGCACACCTTAGAACGTATATCGCAGAACAGAGGTTAGAGGTGAAGAAATAATGGCACAAGGTCCAACCTACAGGGTGAAGTTTAGGAGACGTCGAGAAGGTAAGACGAATTATTACCGAAGAGGACGATTACTCAGTTCCAGACGTCCACGCCTTGTTATACGAAAGACAAACACCAGTATAATTGTTCAGCTAGTCAATGCTAACGTTGTTGGAGATACGACAGTAGCTTCAGCCATTTCAGCCGAACTTGCGGACTATGGATGGGTTGCAGGAACAGGAAACTTACCCGCTGCATATCTAACAGGATTTTTGGCTGGTTTGAGAGCTAAGAGTAGGGGCATGGATGCCGCAGTCCTCGATATTGGTCTCAATCCACCAGTCAAGGGTTCAAAGATCTATGCTGCACTCAAAGGTGCCATTGATGCGGGACTAGATGTACCCCACAACCCAGAGATTATTCCGGATGATTCAAGACTAAGTGGAGATCACATTGTGGCGGCTTATCAGCACTTTAGTGATGATTCAAGTGAAAACAATATGTTCTCAGACCTTGGTAAGAAAAAGACAACGATTACAGGAATTCCAAAGAAGTTCGCCGCGGTGAAGAAGGCTCTACTTGAGATTCCAAAGACAGAACTCAAGAAGAAGAAAAAGAAGCCAGCTGCTGCAAAGGCTGCTCCTACAAAATCAACGAAGAAGCCCAAGAGGGAGAAGCCAACAGAGAAACCTCCGCGAGCTGTGCCTAGAAAGCCCAAACCAAAGAAGCTTATTGCTCGTGGTAAAGGCAAGAAGGGGAAGAGGAGGTAGGGTGATTACCTATGAGTAGTAGAAGAAGACGTCGGGCACCAAGACGCCAAGACACAGACCCAATAGCTGAATGGATTCCAAAGACGCATCTTGGAAGGATGGTCAAAGAGGGTCATATCAACAGTATAGAGGAGATATTCCAAAACAACTACATAATCAGAGAACCTGAGATTGTCGACACCCTATTTCCGGACTTACGTCAGGAAGTCGTTGACGTGACTATGGTCCAGCGTCAGTCTGATAGCGGTCAGCAAAAGAGCTTTCGAATCACTGTCGTTGTTGGAAATGGAGAAGGTGTAATTGGCATTGGAATAGGAAAGGCTCCAGAGTTTGTACCATCTGTAAGAGCAGCTGAGATTAAAGCTAAAATGAACCTCACTCTCTTCAGAAGAGGTTGTGGTTCTTGGGAATGTAGATGCCATGATCCTCATAGCATCCCATTCCAAGTAGATGGAAACTCGGGCTCTGTGAAAGTTACACTTAGACCAGCTCCAAAAGGAACAGGTCTAGTAACAGCTGATGTTGGAAAAATTGTGCTGAGGATTGCAGGTCTACACGATGTCTGGTCCATCACACAGGGGCGTTCTAGAACCTCATCAAACTTCGCGAAAGCATTTGTTGATGCTCTAACAAAGACATACCACATGCTGCCGCCTCAGGATTGGCAGACTTCAGGAGTTGCTGAAAAATGAGTACTGAAGAAAAAGTCATTCTAGCTATACGACTCAGGGGTCAGGTCAGTGTAAGACCTCAGATTGAATTCACAATGGACAAGCTCAAGCTTGGCAGACTACATCAAGCAAGAGTGCTCAAAATGACTCCCAGTCTTCAAGGAATGATAACCAAATCTAAAGACTACATTACATGGGGCGAAATCACTGCAGAAACTGCAGAAAAGCTTGTCACAAAGCGAGGAAGACTTCCTGGCAACAAGCGTGTTACTAACGCCTATGTTAAGGCAAACTCAAAGTATAGTACTATCAAAGCATTTGCAAAGGCACTCGCTTCGGGTGAAGCTAGTACTGCAGATGTAGAGGGTCTCAAGCCAGTATTCAGACTGAGTCCACCAACAAAGGGTTTCAAGGGTAAGAGAAACCTGCCAGTTGGGATGGGTGGAGTCACAGGATACAGAGGCACAGGCATAAATGAGCTCGCTCAGAAGATGATATGAGGTTTGAATAATGTCATGGGATGATCCAATAGATCCGTTTGATGATAACACACGTCGTCAGTTACGGAAATGGTTAGGCGACTTTCTCCCTGAATCGGTATTCCATCAGATAGAAGAGATGATGGAGCGAATGCTAGAGCAAATGGGTCAGGGTGGTGTTTTTGATAGCGAAGCACTAGAGGAGTTCATGCGAAATCCACAAGGTACGAACCCGTTCGTATTTGGGTTTCGAATGGGGATAAGCCCAGATGGAAAACCAATCATACAAAATTTTGGCAACACACGACCAGATGAGGACGGCATTGAGATTACATCCGAGTTTGAACCACTTGTTGATGTGATTGAAGAGGATGATGAGTTGGTCGTTGTAGCAGAGCTCCCAGGTGTGGAGAAAGAAGAAATCAAGGTCCGTGTAAAGGGCTTGGTACTCACAATTGATGTGAGTAATCCTGCAAGACCCTATCACAAGACGATAAAATTACCCACAAGGGTGAAAAAAGACCAAGCAAGGTCAGCCATTAGGAATGGAGTATTAGAAGTACGCCTCAAGAAGGCATAGACAGGGAGAGACCAGTCATGACAACAAAGCGACGATCCAAGAAGATACACAAGATGAGAGGTCGAAGGGCCGCAGGGTACGGATTCAGTGCAGGTCATCGAGCCTCTGGACAACGAGGCGGCAAGGGTATGGCCGGTTCAAAGAAGCATCACTATCAAAAAGTAATGGCAGAGAACCCCCGATACTTTGGCAAATATGGATTCAAACGACCACAGAGAGTTGTTGAAGAAGACGTAGTACTCAATATTGGTGAGATTGATACCAACGCAGACCTATTAGTTGAGCGTGAATTAGCAACAATGAAGGGTAAGAGATACCAAATTGATGTCACTAAACTTGGTATTGACAAGATACTAGGCTCTGGAAAGGTCACTCGAAAGATGGACTTGACTGGTGTAAAGGCAATTACTGAGAGAGCTAGAGAGAAAGTCACTGGTATTGGTGGTACAATCGACCTTCCTGTTGATGAGTAGATGCTATTAGTACATCTCTACTACAATCCAAACTATAATTCAAAAGAGGGGTTATACCATTAGACTGGTCTAGGGACGTTCAAGATGGGCAAGTTGAAACCACTAATCTTAAATGCCCACTCAATCTCGACGACCGGAAATAACCTGCAGGAGTAACTAGGTCTAATGACATCCATGTTCCTCAGAGCACTATCCCCCTTCGTGCGTGTGATGCCTGAAGTAAAGGCACCAGACCGCGAGGTCAGCTTCCGCGAGAAGATCGTCTGGACAGCTCTTGTGCTAGTTGTATTCCTGATTATGTCACATCTCCCAATCTATGGGGTAAATCGGGATACAGGTACTGATTATCTATGGGCAATGCGAGTCATCCTGGCAAGCACCCGTGGAACCTTGATGGAGCTAGGTATAGGACCAATAGTCACTGCAGGTCTGGTCATGCAGCTCTTACAGGGTTCGAAGATCATTGATGTGGACTTTAGTGACCCAGAAGATCGTGCACTATTCACTGGTGGCCAGAAAGTAATCGCCATGTTCATGACTGGATTCCAGGCCTTTGCATATATTGCTGGTCAGGCTTATGGGCCAGTCACACTAGAGCAGGGAATGATGGTCTTTCTACAGCTCTTCATTTCAGGAATCGTCGTCATTCTGATGGACGAACTCATCCAGAAGGGCTGGGGTCTTGGTTCAGGTGTTTCACTGTTCATCATGACAAACGTCGCTGGCCAGGTGATGTTCAATCTATTCAACATCACCGAGCTAGAAGGCTCTGCCCCAGCTGGTTATCCAGGTGGTGCCACAAACCTGCCAAAGGGTATTGGCGCTGCACTGATTACCAACTTGCTGAGGGCAGTGGGTGTTGGTTCAGCTGCTGGACCCCCAGTAGATCTCTCATGGTTCTTCATCAGAGATGGGTTTAATCCGAGTGTGTTAGCACTAATTGTGACGTTTATCATATTCTTCGCGGTAATATGGATGGAGTCTGTCCGGGTAGAGATACCGTTACAGTACGCCAAGTACCGCGGGATGCGAGCAAGATACCCCATCAAGCTGCTGTATACATCTAACATCCCCGTTATTCTAGCCCAAGCACTGTATGCGAACATATTGTTCTTTGGGCAGATTATCTGGAGTAATTGGAATCCAGACGGAACGAATCCATTTTTGAGCTGGATAGGAACGTTTCATAAAGACGAAGCGTCAAGTCGGCTTATAGCCGACTCAGGACTGGCGCGGTACATAACGCCGCCGCAGGGGATACTGAGCTTGTTCTCTGAAGGAGAGGATGCTTGGTTCCATATACTGGTGTATGCAGGATTGATGATCCTCCTCTGTTGGGGCTTCTCGATGATATGGGTCGAGATTAGCGGTATCGCTCCAAGAGACGTTTCGCGACAACTGCTTTCCTCAGGATATATCGTTCCTGGTTTCAGGAGGAGTGAGAAGGTCCTAGAGCGTCTGCTTGAGCGTTACATTCCAATTGTTGCAGGACTGGGAGGGTTCCTCATAGGAATCTTAGCTGCGACGGCGGATATTATGGGTGCGCTTGCGAGTGGTACAGGAATATTGTTGATGGTTTCGATTATCAAGCAATATTACGAACAAATCGCCAAGGAACAGCTCGCTGGAATGGGCGGCGAGGGAATCCAAGGATTACTTGGAATTATCTAAACTCAAAGTGAGCTGGGATTTATTCCCAGCCACTCTTTCGTTTTTGTCAGTGTCTGCGCTACGACTACTTAGATTTAGATTTGTATTTTCTTTGCAATAGAGGGGAAACCTCTTCTGAAATGAAATCACTCTCAATCGGTTCTTCAGGAATAGGGTCCTCTGATTCTTCACCACCCCAGAAGTCAGTCATTCTAGTTTTCCAGAATACAATGTATGAGATGATGAATATTGCCAGGACGATAGATAGTCCCATAGCCATATGAACTGGTGATAGGAAGGATAAATCAGGACCAGCTTCCGCAGCAGGGGTCAACTTGAATCCCTCATTGAGATAATTGATGAATGTATGTGCTGCTATTGGACCCATGAGTGACTTCTCTTCAGAAAACTTGACATACCATACACTGAAGATACCCCCAAGGATACCACTGAAGACCACTTTCACAAAGACATCAGAAACAGGAAATACTCCTGTCTGGATATATTCTTGAATTGGCCAGCAAATATGCCAGAAACCGAATATTATAGCCGCAGCTATAATTGCTTTGTTGATACCAAAACGTCTTTTGAAACCATGATAGGTCAGTCCACGGAAACAGGTCTCTTCAAACACTGCGTTGATGAGGAATAAAGCAAAGTTCCAGACTATGAGAAATGCATCCATTGCGATAATAAATTGAACCTCTACACCAGGATCAATGAATCCTACGTAGATAGCAGTTGACACCACATTCACCAGAATGTATTCTGCAACAGCCCATGAAACACCCAAAATAACTAGCCATCTGATGTGGACTTTACTCAGTCCAAGAACCGGTTTGAACTCTTCATTCCGCAGATACCAGAAGATGGCAAGGAGTATCGTCAAAGAGATTACCTTACTAGGCATCACGTTTATCGCGGTCTCATCAACATTCCACAGGTAGATGTCAAGGTCTCGAATGAAATAGAATAAGGGTACAAATACCAGTGTCAAAGTGAGGAGTGAACTTTGCGCTAATCTACTCTTTAGTCTAGTTTGGAAAGAGGGAGTACTCTCCTTCTCTGAACTAACGTCTTTTGTCCTCGATTCTTTCCATCTATACAATGGGTTTCCTAGTGCAAGACCCGCCAGAATAGTGGATATACCTCGGATTAAGTGTGCGATGAATGAGAGCCCCTGATACTGCAGAGCTATTAGAGCAATCTGGCTGACAACCATTAACAATAGGGAAAGTACGAGTAGACCACTATTTACTTCCTTGAGTCGTCCTGTTCGCCATGTGATGATGAACATAGATGTCAGAGCAACAATGACTATGAGAACGACAAGGATAATCAGAATCATGATGATTGATTCTGATGGTCCAAATGCACAGACTGCTAGCGAATACACAACCTCTGCTGCCAGTATCTGTCGATGCCTGTGTTGAAATCGATACAACCAGACATTCAACAATATTATAGACATAGGAAATACACTGAGGAAAACAGAGAATGCTCGTATCCTGAATATTCCAAGGGTATCAGGAAGAAGTCCATAACCGGTAGAGAGTAGTATTATAGTATTAATTGATGCAAAGAGAAAGGAGAGCCCAAAGGCAAGAGGTAGGTCTGTTAATAGTCGATTCTCCTGCCTCCTCCAAAGTAGCAGTAGATAAAATCCAACAAATATACTAGCACACATTGAAGCAAAATTTGCGGCATCACCTAGGATGAGATCAAGTCCAATTTGTAGCAAATTATTCACAAACCAATCTATTCAATTCACCAATCTTGTCATCCTTGACTGATTTAAGGGGCACATTTGAGAAGAAGTTCAGAAAATCTGTTGTTTCATCCTGATGGAGGATTACAATTGAGAATCTGCTCGGAATCCTA
>JAEOST010000612.1 GCA_016840245.1 Candidatus Thorarchaeota archaeon | reverse complement strand
CGGTTCGTCCCCTTTAGCCAATCCATTTTCATCTTATCCTTCACATGGCTGTTTGAATCGTTTCCAGTTTCTTTCTAGCATCATCGCCTGCCATGTTCATTCATTTTTCAAGTGTATCACAGATGTACTCTTTGCAATGGTCACAGGAATAAAAACACTACTTATCGAGTATCACTTTTCTAAGAATAGTTTAATATTAGGTTCAATGCTCCATCCTCGAGGTCTTTCCTGATGACACGAAAGTATATGATCGTTGGAATTGCGTTGATTGTTGTAACCTTGATTGTTGTAACACCTTCCTATGTTGTGGCTCAAGATACCCTAACATTCTCACTTCTTCGTAATAATGGGATTGGACTTGGTAGTACAATACAAGGAACTTTTACTCTAAATGGTGTAGGACCAGAAGCTATCATAGGCTTGATCGTCTATTTCAACGGTGATGTAGTTCAATCAGTATCAGGAAATACTATCAGCTGGCAATTTGAAACTGGAGATTATCCCGCAGGTGAAACGAACATTACTCTCTATGGATGGGATAATCTAGGAATAGATTACGTATCTACACAGACTTATTCATTCATGAGTGATACCATGTCGTCCGTCTTTACGTTTGGGATTATCGCCTTGGTTGTCGCATTAGTTGCAATTAGATACGTTCCAAGGTTATTGGGCAGGAGTAAGAAGGACCCTAAAACCTCTGCTTCTTAGATGGATAATGAATCCACAATGCCAATCAGGTATTTGTCGAGGTCCTTCGGTTTCGTTGTATCAGCAAAAGGAGTCATAGACAACTCACCTTTTGTAACACCAAGGAGTACTCCTGTTTCGCCGTTCTTGATACAGTCAATGGCATAAGCACCCAATTTTGTAGCTAGGATGCGATCCCGCATTGTGGGATTACCACCTCTCTGAATGTATCCAAGTACTGATACTCTACATTCCTCTCCTACCAACTTCGACATCTTTCTGCTGATTTCCATTGCGTCACCGGCCTCATCTCCCTCAGCTACGATGACAAATGCAAAATTCTTACCCCTCTTTCGTCCTGCAACAATATCCTTTGAAATTTTATGAAGGTCAGTTGGAGTTTCAGGAAGGAGTATTGCCTCAGCTCCACAAGAGATCCCAACATGGAGTGCAATTGCTCCAGAATGTCTACCCATTACTTCAATCAGAAAGAACCTGTCAAAAGCTTGTGCTGTGTCACGGATCTTATCAACTGCATCAACTGCATTGTTAACTGCGGTGTCAAATCCTATGCTGTAATCTGTTCCATAGATGTCATTATCGATTGTACCTGGTAGACCTAGAATCTGTCTGGACCAATACTTCTGCAGCTTATCCATAGCCTGCATAGTGCCATTACCACCAATAGCGACTAAGGCTCCAAATCCTTCTTCCTCTAATATTCGAGCAGCCTTCTTCTGACCCTCTGTTGTCCTAAATTCCTTTGACCGTCCAGTGGTGAGCAAGGTTCCCCCTCGGTGAAGGATGTTAGCAACTGAACGTGCTTCCATCTCTACAAATAGTCTTTCTAGGAGACCTTGGAGACCTCCCATTATCCCAACCATAGTATGCCCATTTGTAATGCCAACTCTGACAATCGCTCGAATAGCTGCATTCATGCCAGGGCTATCTCCACCACTAGTGAGGATTCCAACTTTCATAGTCCCAAAGTATGTAACATATACAGATAAGCTAAACGTCGATTTGGGTAGAATCCTTTCGCTTCAATATGAAAAACGCAATAAAAATCTCTGCACATACTATTGTAATCCAGAGTGGAGTTAATGCAGAATACAGTCCAGTAGCTGCAGTATCACTAGGTAAGGTTCCAGTAGAATTACCTTCTATGATACTGTCTGTATTATTCGAATACCGCATGTAATTGTTAGGAATAGGTATGAAGGGAGGGAACTCTGGTCTCATAAGTGGATAATTATCCTCGACTAAATCATGTGGATTGTAAGGCGTATCACCGATTCCATCATTATTCTGGTCGATTCCATGATAGGTACTCCAATAGTTTCCATAACCATCAAAATCGAAACTGTAGTTTCCACTATCGACTCCAAAACTGAAAGATAACCAAGGATTGAAGATGTTGTGTGCAAAGATACAGTGACTTGTACCAGCCATTTGAAAACCAGCAAATCCGCTTACGCTTGTGAAATTGTTTCTACAGATTATTATGTCAGTTGACATATACGTGTGAAGTTCGTAGTCAGATACATCAGAAGTATCAAAGTAGCTGCTGTTTACTATAATTCCACTTGATCGTTGAATATCAATAGCAGCCCATCTGGTTTGAGTGATATTTACATCGTGAACATTGACAAAATCAGACCTCATAATTGCTAATCCATTTTCTATACTATCATGAATATCTGAACTAAGAATTTCTGCATACACACAATTGATTACTGAAATGCCCATAGTATCATGTGCATTGATGTGTTTCAAAATGACGTTATCTGATTCTTCGACAAGTATTGCAGGTCCTGAGGTATCAGATATGGTCAAGTTATCCAGAATGAGAGCAGAACAATTCACAACATAGATTGCAGCATCTGTTACAGCCCTGAAAGTACAGTTGTGAAGATCAATACTTTGAATATTCCTCAGATTAAGGAAGGCTGAAGATGCATCATTAAAACTGCAATAACTTATGCTAGAACTCGCATTGTTGAGGGATATCACTTCACTAGTTGTTCCGATGTGCGAGTAACCCATTGAACAATTATAGAAATTGAGTGAACTCCCAGGTTGTGCTGTGATATTCCAGAATGAATAATCATCTGATGTTACTTGTGAATTCCGAATCTCTAGGTGTCCGCCAGATTCTATACGAATTCCAACATAGCTATAAGGTAGTGCTTCAAAGGAGACTATTGAATTGAAAATAGATAGAGTGCCATTTGATTCTACAATTATGAAATCATGAATAATCATATCTTCAAAGCTAAGAATCACGTTATCCACCACATGCCAAAAGGATGTGTTGTCTTCCTGAGACATTGTCCTTATCGTAGTAGGGTGATGAGAATTGTGAGGCGTAGAAAGTGTGGAGATTGGAGCTACTGATAGGATGAGACAAACAAACAATATGATAACACCTTGCTTGCCGCTCATCATCTACTCAATCCTTACCATCATACCTACAACTCCATTTAGAACACAATCCCTTTAGGGTTGTTGTGTTGTTTAGGCACAAATCACAGACATTTCGGTTCGCAAACAAGCTATCCGTAATTCAAGGCTTCTGATCTCTTTCGTTTTCTTGATAGTATCAACGTGGCTAGGATAATCTCTGCGCCAACAAAACCTCCCCAGAACCATATCCAAGGATCTGGTTGGACAGGTGGCAGTGTACTTGAATAGGAGGGTGATTGTGGATTGGGTGTAGTCTGAATAGGGGAGGGTGGATTGGTTGTGGGTGTGGTCGGAGGATTGGTAGTTGTAGTTGTTTCACCAACAGATGGTGCGCCTGTTCCATTCGTCACGATTTCTTGCAACTCTGATGGGAATACTGGATGAACGATTGGATAGTAATCGTACATACCTACACCTAAAGAATGCCTAGTGTCCCCAATTCCATCAT
>JAEOST010000611.1 GCA_016840245.1 Candidatus Thorarchaeota archaeon | reverse complement strand
GTCCCAAGTATTCCTGATGGAACATATCTGATGAATATGACTGTAAATAGAGAGTCAATGGGACCAGACCTGTCTGATGAACCAGCAAATTACAGCACACTGTATTGGAGTTCATCCTACTTTGAATCGGAGAATATGTCTGAAATCATACCCATCATGCAGTATCCAGGTACAAACTATTCATCGATGATTGCCTTTAATTATGGGAATGGTTCTGTGTTTCTCTCAAGCCCCCATCCAGAGTTGGAGGAGGGTGATAATCGTGATGGGGTTTCACAGTTTGACTATCTGGATGATCCTGATTCCGAATGGGGTTTGCTGCTTAAGGTTTCATACTGGTTAGTTCAATCAACACTTCCACCTCCAGAACCGACTGAAACCACAATATCTGAAACTACAATCACATCTCCAACAACAAGTGTAACCACAACAACATCCACTAATGGACAAGAATCCTTTGACCTAGTCGTGGTTGGAGTTCTAAGTGCAAGTATTTTGGTTATTGCTGTGACTGCTATCTTCATTCGAAAAAGATAGACCACTACAAATAGTACAACTACAATCACAAGGAGTCAACTAGGCGATTCAACTATCTGGAAACTTACCATTGTGATTATCGTAATGGGGATTGTGATAGTCATTATCTGCATTATCTAACGGAAAGAATCCTAATTCATCAATTTCGAAAATAAGAACGAAGAACGCTCATAAGCATTTGAAATTCGTTTGATAGCGAAACGAAATGTTCATTCCAACAAAGGACCAACAATCAAAACTGCTGAACTCTGCATTATCGCTTTTGACCGCCCTTAACAACGGCATTGAAGATGTTCTTGGAAGAGGTTCCAAGGGAATCATCTTCGCCACAGGCCATGATGAAGGCAAAGCCCAAGGCAAGGGAATCCCAAAGACTGATTCAATTGAAGATGCAATTGCTACAGTGAATGAAGTTTTTGATGGTGTCTGGAATGTTGAACTCTTCAAAGAAGCAGGACAAGAGGATTACTATTTCAAAGATAATTTGGGCTTTGATGCAGTAAAAATTGTGGTTCGTGAATGTCCGATTAGACAGGCAGTGCTCTCAAATGGACTCAAACAAGGAGGTCCGGTCTGTTATCTCACCAATGGTAATCTCTGCGGTATTCTTTCAGAGATAATGGAAAAGAAGGTGAGCATGGAGATTGAACATACTGGACCAAATTCGTGTCTGAAACGATTGAACCTTAGGAACTGAGGGATACATCATGGACATTGGCATAGTTAGTCTCTCAGCATGCTCTGGATGTCAGGTAGCAATACTTGACCAGAAGGATCTGCTTCTAAAGATCATTGGAGATATCAGGTTTGCAACAACCGTTTTTGATGAACGTGAGCTTCCCAAAGTAGATGTCTGTCTAGTTGAGGGTGCTGTGAGAACTGAGGAAGATATCGTCAAACTCAAGGATGCACGTGAGAAAGCAACCCATCTGGTTGCATTGGGTTCTTGTGCTTCCTATGGAGGGATTCAGGCTCTTGCTAACCTACATACATCAAAGCAAGTGATGGAGATTGTCTCCCAGCAAGAAGAGAATCCCTTTACAGAGACCCCACCTCTACACAAGAGAGTGGAGGCCCTTGACAAGTTTGTTGAGGTAGATTATTACATCCCAGGATGCCCACCCTCAGAGTCGGTCTTACAACGTGCACTCCCCATTGCACTGTCAGGAAAAGAGCCCGAGTATACAAAGGAACACAGGTTGCCTGTCTGTGCTGAGTGCGGAAGAACGATTGAGCATCGTGAGTTCCAGAGCTTTGAAGGAATCACTATACCAAATCCTGATATCTGCCTGTTGTCACAGGGATACATATGTCTAGGCTCAGTCACTCGTAGTGGTTGTGATGCACAGTGTCCACACACTAACATTCCCTGTAGTGGATGTCGTGGTCCAACTGATAATGTGTTGATCAAGCCAGCTCATACAGTGCTCCGTGATTTTGTAACAAGAGTTGCACACTTCTCTGGAAGGAGTGAAGAGGACGTACTAGAGCAGGTGAACGGGATTCCATGGAGGTTCTTTCCATTCACATTCGCTAGTGAAGCCATGAAACGAAAACCATACTCCAAGATTATGGAGTTACAGGCGCCAACTAGGAGAGGTGAATGAACATGTCCAAGATAACAATTGAACCTGTGACAAGAATCGAGTCACATGGTCGACTGACAATAGAAACCGGTGATGACGGTTCACCAAAGAAAGCTTTCTTCTCTACTCCTATTCTCAGAGGCTTCGAGGCATTTCTAAAGGGTACACCTGTCGAACGCGTGCCATGGTTAGCAAGCAGAATCTGTGGTGTCTGTCCTGTATCACATGCTGTGACCTCCTCGAAGACCATCGAGAAGGCACTATCAATTCAGATTCCTGAAACTGCTGAAAATCTCAGGGAGTTACTTGTCCTCTCGCAGCTTGTTGACTCGCATGCACTATCATTTGTTATCCTATCATTGCCAGACCTTATTCCAAATACAAACGCCCATAGTGTGTTGGATGTGAAGACTGCGGCACCAGACCTCTTTGATAAGGGCATGCGTCTTCATAGTCTAGGAAGAAAGATGACTTCAACTATCGGTGGCAGAAATGTTCACCCAGCAAATGTTAGAGTTGGGGGAATGGGTATGAACCCACTTCTCGACACCAGTTTCGACTTTGATAATGCAATTGATGAATCACTGGAAATCGCTCAGGTCTTCCTAGGAAAACTGAAGGGGCTACTGGAGGAACAATCAGACTTAGTTACTTCACTCGGTTCAATACCATCATATTACATGGGTCTTTCAGACCAAGGAAAGGTGTCATTTGTTCGTGGTGACGTGAAGTGTGTTGCCCCTGACGGTTCTGAATTTGCCACATTTAATCCCAATCGATATCTTGACCATCTTGATGAAACAATTGAACCACACACCTACATGAAACTTCCATTCATGAAGAATGTAGGATTAGACCAGGGACACCTTCGTGTCAATTGTCTTGCCCGAGCCAATGTCAATGGAAGTTACGGGACTTCTCTTGCAGATACTGAGCTCACAGAATTGATCTCAAAGTATGGAAGTCCACTAGAACATAGCTTGCTTTCTCATTGGACTAGACTCATTGAGGTTGTCTATGCGTGCGAACGGATGAAAGTTCTGCTAGATGACCCATCGATGAAGAGTAAGGACACCACTGTCGATGCCGCGATGGTCGATGGAGAAGCAGTTGGGTGCCTAGAGGCTCCACGTGGAACATTGTTCCATCAATATGCGATAAGGGGTGGAGTGATAGACAGAGCAAACTTGCTTGTTGCTACTCAGAATAATGCACTTGCAGTGAATCGGGCTCTCACACGTACCATAGAAGTTGGTTCAGAGTTGCAGAGATCGAATGATGAACTTGTACATCACTGCGAGATGGTGGTACGGGCATACGATCCGTGTATATCATGCTCAACACATGTCACAGAAGTAAAGGAGGAACTCTAGAGTGGAAGGATTAGTACTAACCCGCGATGAGGAGGCATGTGTCAAGTGTGCAGAGTGTGTTGATGCTTGTCCCCACTCCGGGGATGACAGACTGACAAAATTACCAGTCATTGAACAGAAACCAGGTGAAGTTCCTGAGATTGTGAATCCCGAGAACTGTATAGGGTGTCTATCATGCAAGGACACGTGTCGCTCTGATGCGATTCAGGTGAGTGGAATTCCAGAGATACACTCCTACCTCCTTGATGAACAGATATGGGAGAAGACAAAACGAATTCTGTGATGTGAGAAATTTGAGTGAGATGTCTGATTGGTTTCACGTTACAATCAATGATGAACACATTCAACTTAGAGTTGAACCACCGGGTGGCAAGGGGTACAAAGCATCTATTGCATGGAAGAGTATCATTCGTGTGTGTTTCATTCCAGGAGATTTTATGACTACTGATGAAATCTACATCTTCGTACAAGAACGACCTGAGAGCTACGTGATTCCCATAGAAGCTGATGGCAGATTAGATGTATGGAATGCAATCATTGAGAAAGGACTCTTTGATGCAGAGTTGGCTATCAAGGTAGCTAGCGAAAGTGACGGAAAGCTTCATTGTTGGCCAAAAGATGAATGAGAAGATGAGAAGCAAATAGCATCAATTTGTCATTTATGTATTGCAAAGTAATTTAGATGCGTTTGAGAAAAAAAATTGGAACAGCAGGAGCTGCTTTTGATGGGTATCGCAAAGAAAATCGGTATTGTATTTCTGCTCTACTTCATTCTAGGAGCAATCTGGTCTATCTTAATCTGGCAGGGTATGTTCCCCATGGATGCAGGTGGACTTGAAGGACCAGCAAATATTCTCTACATCGTCTTTGGACCTGTAACGATGATAATATTCATGATATTAGGTTCAGCTGGTTTGATGTAACAGAATAAATTGATTCATGGATTATATCATAGCGACACATGATATAGTCCATACGTTCTTTCTAAGGTCAATTTCCACTTCCAGTGATAAGTTCTATAAGTAACCTATTCATTTTACTTATTTGGGTATTAGCGGTGGACGAAAAGGAGATACTTTGGCCTAGAAAATCCGTAGGTCGTGCAATCAATAAGATTGGCATCGACCAAGATGGAGTAGATGAAGCGATTGGAGCAGGAATACACGATGCAACTCTAGATCCCGGGGTTGGAGAGCAAATTATCAAACACGCTCCTAAGATTGATCTGATTGGCTCTGAAGTTGTAGCAGATGCAAGGAGTCGTATTTGGGGCGGCGTCCTTGTTCGAGCACTTGAGATAAAGGAAGAACAGTCTGGACTTCGAAAGAGATGTCTGCAATATCTATACACATATACTCTTCAAAGAGGCGGAGTTAGCGTTTCTTGGAACCTCATTGTTCCACTCCTGACTCTGTTACTCGCAATTATAGCTCCGAATATCTTCATTGGTGTTACGTACTTCGATTTCTTCACAGACGCATTCAATCACGCGTTCTCAGTCTTTTTGGTTTGCTTACCACTATGGCTTCAACCAATAGTACAACACCTCAGTGATTGGGTTCGTCAGAATAAAAGACGGATTCATATGCGAGGAACCACGGGTCAGTTGGTATTTGGAATACTTCCAGGTGGACTTGTAATCTGGTTCCATGTTATAGATAACATTGTAGGTACAATTGCCTTTTGTGCATTCGTCTTCTTCTATGCACTGTTTGTAATCGAATACTTGTTGTGCCTATTTGGTAAAGGGCTAACCTGTCATAGGATGGACTATGCTCCGATTTTCCTGTACATGAAAGAGGTCCAAACAGACAAGTGGGAGGCCGAAAGTGCTTGTTGGGATTATTACCATTATGGGGCTGTTTGTGAACCTCATAAGAACGGACGTCTGAATCTTATTATGACTGACACATGGCATTCGTTCTCAAAAATGGGATTTGTCAACAAACCATACACTACTCTGATTGGGTTCCTGGCTGCCGTTAGTGGAGCGGTCTTGTTAATTGCTCCACAACTTGTCACGATAATTGAATATTATGCGGTAGTTGTTGGACTCTTCCTGATTGTATTAGGAATCATCATAATGGCTCAGAGACCATTAGGAGGAAGGATGTTATCTGACCTCACTGAGCTATCAGATCCATTATTCCTGAGTGAACATGGATATCTGACCCAGGAGAAACTAGAAACTCTCTGGAACTTGAAGGACCATAATGCGAAACTGAAGGTCACTGTTACCTTGCAAGATCCTTTCGATAATTACCCTTCGAAGAAAGGCACATTCAATGATGTGGAAACTGAAGAACCCAAAGATGCTGCACCCGAAGCACCTCCCGAAGATATCCTTGAAGAGGAAGAGATTGCAGAGAGTAAGGCGGTCTATGATATATCAGGTCCAGAAGCAGTTGAAACACCACCTACTGAAAAGATTGAGGAACCAAAACCAGAATATGATGGGACAAGTCCTGATTCCAAGAGACTGAAGATAGATCCAAGTCGTAGGCTCGGACATAGGCCTGATGATGAAGAGTAACATGTCTCAAAGGTCAATAGAATACTAAAGACACAAGTAGTGTTCCATCAAACACTGAT
>JAEOST010000610.1 GCA_016840245.1 Candidatus Thorarchaeota archaeon | reverse complement strand
AGGGATGTCCGCTTGAGTGTGTATGGTGTCACAATATCGAAGCCATAGAATCTAATCAACAAGTTGTGTGGTACAGTTCAAAGTGTATTGGTGATAAAGCCTGTATTGAAGCATGTCCTGAAGGAGCTCTTGAACTTACAGAGGACGGCATGAAGATTGATAGAAACTTATGCAAGACATGTGGGTCATGTGAGGATGAATGTCCAACAAATGCAATTCGTGTAATGGGAGAAATTTGGGATGTGGAGTCGCTTGTAGAGGAGTTGCTTCGTGACAAGATTTTCTTCACAACGTCTAATGGAGGAGTCACTCTTTCTGGTGGTGAACCAACATACCAATTGGAATTCATAGTTAAGATTGCTGAAGCCCTCAGAAAATCTGGTGTTCATGTTACTCTCGACACATGTGGTTATTGCAGCAAGTCATCTCTTGAAAAGATTCTCAGTGTGGTTGATATGGTCCTATTTGATTTGAAGCAAATGAATCCAGATAAGCACTTAGAATATACAGGGGTTCCGCTTGCGTCCATATTGGAAAACGCGAAGTTGATAGGTAATAGTGAGAAACCGGTTTGGATCAGAACTCCAATTATTCCTAACCATACTGACGATGAAGAGAATGTGAAAGCAATAGCAGAGTTTGTACTAGAGAATATGCCAAATGTAGAAAGATACGATCTTCTTACATTCAATAAAATGTGTATTGATAAGTATGCATTGTTTGATCTAGAATATCCTCTCAAGGATGAAGAGCTCGTAGAGAGAGAAACGATGGAAAGACTTGCATCGATTGCAAGAGAATCTGGACTAAGCAACGTTGTTTGGTCTGGGATAACAAAGAGAGATTCCAATGCTTCAACCGATGAAATACAAAAAGTAGCGAAATCCTGTAGATAACCAATTGTCTGAAGAAGTAGGTTCAACGCCAATTCTCGGCAAACGTATTGGTATTCTTTTGCTAAACACTGAAGACTAACAACACTCAGAAATGTTCCACACCACAACGCTTTTTGTTAGCCTAAAAGTGTCCGTGCGGGAGGTAGTCTGTTGACACACTGGGAATTCATCTCCAAGGATAATCGAGAGATTGCTGTACGTCATGCAGTCAGTGGAGATGCAGCAAATCTACATTCTGGATTCAAAATAGTTGTAGAGGAGGGAAGATGGCTTCCATCTCTTTCAGCTAATGCCAGTGTTGCAGATTGGGTAAGTTGGATAAACCGGACCAAAAGAACTCGAGAGATCTTACTTATTGCCAAAGTGAATGATAATTATGCTGGACATCTTACGCTCCAACCAGAAGAGTGGATGGCTTCTGACCATGTAGCTAAACTGGGCGTAATTGTAATCTCGGAGTACCGTAATATTGGCGTTGGGAGAGCGTTGATGGAATGCGCAGAGAAGACTGCAGTTGAACAAGAATACGAAAAGATCATTCTTAGCACATTCTGTGATAATGAAATTGCCTACGCGCTCTACGACTCTTTAGGATACAAGAAAGTGGGACTTAGAAGTCGTCACTTCAAGATGCCATCAGGATATATTGATGAAATTCTCATGGAGAAACATCTTGTACAATAGACTACACAATTCAAGCCCCGTTAATTCTAACAGAACTACTCTATCAATAACATTAATGTTCTATACCGTAGATATTGTGCCACGCTGTCTTTGAATAACGAGTGATGGAATATGTGGAAAAAGATAGGAACCATTTTTCGCGAGTCGCCACGACGACTACTGGTAACACAGGCACTCATTCGTCATGGATTTCATGTTGCAGCTCCAGGCGACATAAGATGCGGTTCTATCAGGATTCCACTGAAGTCCATTGGTGATGCTCTCGGAATAGACCGAAGAACTGTTCGAGCAACCACTGAAGAGATATGCGAGGATGATGAGTTATTCAGTTTCTTCTCAGGTCTTAGACCCGCAGGACCATCACTAGAGAAAGTCAGTCGTATTCTAGGATATGGAGTAGTTACAATTTTTGTTCAAGCTCCTGAGGACTCTGGAATCCTATCAAAGGTTGCAGCTATCATTGCGGGGCATGGAATTGCAATCAGACAGGTGCTTGCTGAAGATGTTGCGATCTACGAGGAACCATGTCTGAAGGTCGTAACCCAGAAACCACTTCCGGGTTCAGTACTTGAAACCCTTACTGATATTGAAGGAGTAAGTAGAGTTATCATCGACAAATAGAAAATATAGCTCCTACTTGGGAAGACTGAAAAGCATCATTCTGCGCTCCGAGTTGAGCGTTTGCAAGAATGGACCCAGATTCCACTGTTGAAACATTAGTTGATGAACTAGTTGATGAGTCAGTTGAATCTGAAACTCAGAGTAGCGGAATGAAACAAGTAATAACACTCGCAATATCCCTCAGTATCTTGCAGATTGGTTTCGGAATCATCACTCCAATTTTTCCATTTTATATCGTCGAATTGCATGTTGGTGGCTTTGAGCTTGGAATTCTTGCCGCATCATTTGCGATAACACGCATTGCCCTTGCGGGTCCATTTGGACAATTATCTGATAGGATTGGACGTAAACCAGTCTTTGTTTATGGTCTATTGGGGTATGCTGTAGCTAACGTGGTCTATGCATGGGCAGGAAATATCTTCATAATGATTGGAGCCAGAGCTGTTGAAGGTGCAGTATCTGCTGGCTTTTTCCCAGCCGCTAATGCATACGTATCTGATGTTACGACACCTGAGAATCGAGGAACAGCAATGGGTTACCTGTCGATGGGTAACATGGTCGGATTCATTATAGGACCAACCTTGGGTGGAATTCTCGCTCAGTTCTTGGGGATTCGGATGCCGTTCATTATTGCAGCCTACGCTACATTGATCACCCTTTGTGCTGTCCTCTATTTCGTCAGGGAACCTGAAGTAACCATCATAAAGTTAGAAGGAGCCCCAAAGGTTCCTATTAGGGAAGTCTTCTCTACAAATAAGAGGAATTACTCTGTACTTGCATTAGCAATGTTTGCGAATATGTTTGCCCTAGGAATTCTAGAAGTCGCATTCATGTTGGACGCTGTAATCAGATTCTCAATGACTCCAATGGATATTGGTTTATTCTTCCTTGTCCTAGGTGTTGTCACAATCATTGGTAACATTGTCTTTGGCAAATTATCAGATAAATATGGTAGAAAGTGGTTGATTGTAGTTGGCTCTGCAATTGGAGGGGTCTCATTACTCCTCTTCATGGTCATGCAAAACATAGCAGGATTCTATGTTGCAGGAGCCGTGCTTGGCATAGCAATAGCCATGCGAGGACCCACCATACAGGCACTGATTGCAGATTTGACTGATGAACGAGCCTATGGTTCTATGATGGGAGTATTTGGTGCAGTAAGCAATTCAGCTTATGTCATCGGACCACTACTAGGTGGGATGCTCTTTGACATGAGTGGAACGGGAGAATCAAGTTTGGCAATAGCTGCAGTCGTTTCATTTGCAGGGGTCATAGCAGCTACGTTCCTACCCGGTAAAGTTCCACGTAGGACTAGGAGTCCTCATGCAGACTCGGATGAATCACAAATTACTCTGGAGTAGTTCACACAATCTCAGCTGAAACATAAGCAACTACACTCTTGTTGTCACCAGTGATATCACCAGAATTCGTGTATTTCAACAGATGATATTCGACAGCACCTATCTCCTTGGCATATATCATCGCAGCTGCAATGGGGCCAGCTCCACAGATGCTTACCTTATGACTCCTTACGAAGTTGAGAAATCCCTCAGGGTCCATAAACTCCAGAAACTCCAATGCCTGATTGTCTTTCTTCTTAGCACTCTCCGACGACTCAAAATGAGTAAAGTCAGAACTAGCAATTACTAAGATGTCCATATCAGTAGCAAGTTCAGCAAGAGTCTTGGCAAGGGAAGAGCATGTCCCGATAGATTGATCCATCATACTAATCGGTACAAAACTAAGTCCCTCTCCGAAGATGAATTGGAGAAAAGGGAGTTGCACCTCAATTGAATGTTCACTACTATGTGCGATACGGTCTGCTGTAACAAGCTCATTCCGATTCATGATTTCTGACCCAAGTTCGGTGTCATACCTGACAACTCCCAGAGGAGTCTGCCAGTCTTCATCGCATATGGCAAGCCTTGCACCCCAACCTGTATGATTTGGTCCTAGAATCACAATGTGATCTGGTCGTCCATCCTCAAACAGACGTAGGTAATTATGAGCTGCAGTCATACCTGAATACATGTAACCTGCGTGGGGTGATATCATTGCTTTGATTCGCCTAGAGGATCCAGGGTCACCATCAGGTAGTCGTCCAGGTCCTAGACCTTTAAGAAAACAATCACTCAATCGAGCATTCAATGTTTCAAGAGTTCCTTCATAGAACCGTCCTGCAACAACTGGCATACGTGTCATCAGACATCCCTGACATATACACACATCCAGTGAGAAAAGCCTTTGCCTAAACAGAGCAGCTGGGAGTAATTCTCCCAGCGAGTAGAATCATGCAAGTTTCTTCTTCATGAAATCAATGATATTGTCGGTCTTCACCTGTTCGGTTGTCTTCTCGACCATATCACGAACACTAACCTCACCCTTTTCAATGTCACGAGCACCTACTATGACGACATATCTTGCACCTTTGGACTCAGCCTGCTCAAAGAGTTTCTTGAGTGGTCGTTCCATGAGATCAACCTCGGTGGCAATACCTGCTGCTATCAGATTGCTTTGCATAGCAACTGCATATCGAACCATGGGTCGTTTTATGGGAGCCACAAACACATCTAACCTCTGGCTCAATTCTTCGCTCAAGTCTCTGACAAGCAGAATGTCAATCAGACGATCTATACCAAGTGAGATACCCGTTGCAGGAGTAGGTGGTCCACCAAATCGTTCCACTAAATGGTCATATCTGCCTCCACCAAGAATAGAACCTACATTCGGTCTCCCTAGATAGCGTCCCTCAAAGACAGGTCCAGTATAGTAATCGAGACCTCGAGCCAGTGACATGTCAAATTCTACATTGTCCTGTACTCCGGACTCCTCAAAGATCTGGGCCATCATTTCAAGTTCATCAACACCCTCCAGACCAACTTTGGATCCCTTGAGAGTTGACCTGAACTCCTGAAGGATAGCTGTACCATTCCCACGAAGTTCTATTGCAGTGAGAAGGAATTCGCTCTTCTTCTTGTCAATGCCTCTGGATGCTAGTTCCTCCAAGACACCCTTCTTACCTATTTTGTCTAGTTTGTCAATTGCCCTGAAACACTCGAATGCAAGATTGTCGGGAATACCTCCAACCTCAGTTAAGCCAAACAGCACTTTTCGGTTGTTTATCTTTATCACGTTGTCCTTACCTAGAACACGTTTGAGAACCTATAATGCCACAAGAACGACCTCT
>JAEOST010000609.1 GCA_016840245.1 Candidatus Thorarchaeota archaeon | reverse complement strand
TCCAGCCTTCCAAGATATATGGAGTTCCAGGGTCTCCCGTACCATTGACTGCGAATGAAGCTAAGGCAGTATCATTTTGAATGTCAATTCGATCGTGAGGTGTATAACTAGACAGGACAGCCTCTGAATGAACCGCAATTGATTCTTGACTGCTATTGTTCATAACTAATTCAGGAAACATAGAAACACTAAGAATTAGAAATACACAAAAAAATCCAGACACTAAGAAGGTTCTACCACGCATTAACATCCTTCCTACTCATTACGTAATATCAGAATCTACGCGGCATTCCCCAATAAGGTCTTGGTTTTTATAATTAGATGTAAATTGAAATGCGTAATATGCGAACATAGAGATTTCAGTTCGAAGTGAATTTTCAATTAGTTCAACCATGTTCAGATCGTTGCATCGTGATACATTTTGGTGGGCAAACTTGGCTGCATATCCCACAACCTTTGCAGTAATCATAATCAATACGTGGGAAATCATCCTCATCTATCGAGATTACAGCCTCAGGGCAATGCATCCAACATGTACGACATTTGTTACAATTGTCATAATCAATGACTGGGTCAAATGTCCGCCAACTACCCGTCTTCCCTGTTGACCCAACACTGGGTTTGGAGTATGATGTCTTGGGCATGTCATCTCTACTCTTCGGATCTGTGTCTACTTCATTGACCACAAGTAACACTTCCAGTGGGAGCATTTACAGTTCCGGCAACTCAATGAGATGATATTAAGCCTTATCCTTCGGCAAATATCACTGAAGTTAACGCTTAAGTGGTTGAATATGAAGTAATGATTTTGAGGATGCGCTATAATGGAATTCAGAGTCTGCCTCGTCCAGATGCCCTGTGTTGAAGGTGATAGGGAGAAGAACTTCGAACGAGTGAGATTTCTCACATATGACCTTGATACCTTTGATGGTCCTCAGTTCATTGTTCTTCCAGAGTTGTTTGACATTGGATTTCAACACGAAGACTATGAATCAGCAGGAACTGGGTTTCCAGGACCCACGTCAGACTTCCTAAGAGAATATGCCGAGGAAAAGGAATCCTATGTCATCGCAACAGGAATAGAGAAGGGCCTCACGAAATATTACAATACTCTTGCAATGACAGATCCGAAGGGAGAGATATTAGGCACATATCGCAAGATGCATCCATTTCAAGCAGAGAGAGATGTCTTCGATGGTGGGGATAAGATAGTACTCTTTGATGTTGCAGAGATGAGAGTGGGTGTCCAGATCTGCTATGACATACGTTTCCCTGAAGTGACACGACGCTTAGCAATAGAAGGTGCTGAACTTGTTATCGTACCAGCTGCATGGCCAGACCCAAGAGCAGCCCACTGGGATAGCATACTTCTTGCTAGAGCAATAGAAAATCAAATCTATATTGCTGCAACAAATCGAGTTGGTCAGGCTTTCGATAAGAAGACCTACTTTGGACATAGTCAGCTCATCGATCCTTGGGGAGTACGATTGACTCGTATGAACTCAGAAGAGCGAATTGTGGTAGATACTGGCGACACAGATTCACTGAAATCAGTCAGGGACCAGATCACAGTTTGGCAGGACAGGTCTCAATCAGGTTACGACAAAGTGAAGATATTCAAAGAATGACTTCACAGCACAAGCGTTAAGTGAACGGTGAACAACGGGTTTCATAGGAGTAAGTTGCATGAGTGAAGACATTTCGGAAATGAGCAAAGAACGAGTTCGGGATTGGTTCTCACGTGAGGGTATTAAGGTTGAGAGCATCAAAAATGACCGAGCTGAATTTGTCTTCAAGGTCAAGTACATGAGATTCTTCTTTACTGTTGTCAGACCAAACGAGCAGAACTATATCCAAATTGAGTCTCAGGTCATGATATCACAGGAGCATATGCAGAAACTCACAGCTGCAAAAATGCGAGAATTCCAGATGAAGGCTATGCAACATAGCTTCACTCAAGAGTTCAGTATGGGATTTATCCAACCCAGACCAGGCCAACCTGGACCCAAACCACCAGGACCCGGATTTGCAGTTTCAGACCGAATCTATGATGATGCCTTCAGTGATGATTCATTATGGAGGACCATGAGAAGACTGCACTCGGCAGTTGACATGTCAATAGCACTTCTGAATGAAGTAACAGGTCAGGTCGTTAAAGGACCAGAACCATCAACTGATACAGGACCATCATACTATACATAGAATTCTTAAATTCGATTTTTCGAAAATGACTTGTTGAAGATATCTATATATCACGCCTGTGATACATAGACATGACATAGACAATCGAGGACCGCATAGATTAGTCTATTTACTAAATCTGCGACAAAAACAGGTCTGGACCTTGAAAATCTTAACCAGAGGTAACGCAATGAGAAAGCTCCCTCTCTTAGTTGGCATGCTCGTACTGGTGATGATGATACCAGTACTTCCCACTGGCAACAATGATACATTGACTCCTGCAGAAGCATCATCTCTACAACCAGAGAAAGACAAATTTACCGAATCAGAAGCTGTAGGTGTTGGGTCAGCTTCGACTTCTGAGATGTACTTCTCTAGAAGTTTTTATGATCAACAACTAACAATTATG
>JAEOST010000608.1 GCA_016840245.1 Candidatus Thorarchaeota archaeon | reverse complement strand
TTATCAGTTATATTATAATCACAATAATTCTGACCTATGTAATTTCAAAAGCTTGGTATGATCGCGAAGGTGTAATCACTGGGAGTGGGATATTGATGGCCATGCTTTTCTTGCAGATACTTGCTGGTCTACTAATTCTTGGGATTACATCGGTCTATGGCCCTCATCCCTGGTTTCTAACTATTCTGCTACTAAATCTTCTCATCGGCCTTTTCTCAGTATGTGGAATCGGATGTATTGGTGAAGGGAGATCAAAACATCTGGGTTATACAGATGAGAAGGTTGTTTTCACGAAAGTTGTAGAGAAACAAAAAACGATGGACCACTCATACATGGAAGACCCTAATGCCAGTCCTCAGGTAATGCTCGATGCAGCTAGAACATTCGCTGCCGACGGATTTCCTGCTGATGCGGAAGATGCATATCGCGTGTTAATTCATCGGTATCCGAATTATCTGACTGCATATCATGAACTTGCAGATCTTCTGAAACAAATGGATCGTCCTGATGAAGCAGAAGAAATCTTACAGAAATTGGGTGAAGATTCTACAGAGTCCGAGGATTATGACATCGGAAGTTAGAAAATAGTGTCCACTAAGTCAGCGAGGCCGTGACCCGAAGGTCGACTAGTAGCCCCACTCTTGTCCTAGTCGCTGGCGATACCAGCGCTGACCTTTCTTGGTCAATGAGTATGTTCCCATGATGTTCTGAAGGAGACCCATTTTCTCCATGTTATCAACAACATTGTAGAGTGATGCATCAGATGCTTGAGTAGACTGTTTGAGTTTCTCAAAGTTCATTTTGCCTTCACGCTTGAGGGCTTGAGCAATCTCGAACTTACCAACAGACTTTGTTTCTTCTCTGACAATTATGTGTCCGCAATTAGTGCAGAGCATGTCTCCTTTGTGGTCGTCACGGGCAACTTCTCGACTACCACAGATCGGACAGGCAGTCTTTGTGAATTTTAGTGAACGTCTATGTGACATGTTTACGACCATGTGAACCCGAATTTCTCCCTTGATAAAAGTAACGACGTGACGAGGGTTTATTCTGGTTTGGACTGTGCAAGTTTTCGGAAAAATCCTTCATAGTCTATCTCGAATGCAACACGAGTACCCGGTCTTGCTTTCCCTGCACGTGTGTCGACATCTATGTAGCCCATCTCCCCGAGTTCTCGAAGATCTGTAACAACACTTCTTCGAGCTTTCCTTCTGAATTGGCGAATCCTATCAATGGAGACCCACCCCCCCTCTTGATAGGCAAGGGTAATGACAACAAGAAGTGTTGCAGCAAGACGGTCGGGTAATGGAGTATCCTCCAACATGATCTCTTTGCGAGGATCTGTATCGATATAGAAGACGTGGCTCACAGGATTGTGTCTGATAGCCAGACCAATTGGCTCAATCCTGCTGTGGAGTTCTCCTAACCTCTGAAAGAGAATATGTCTACCAGTGTTCTCAGGATACCCTAACGCATCAAGCATATCATCTACTCCTGCGCCTATGGGGTCGCCTGTTCTGGTAAGCAATTTCATGAGGATAGAGTATTCGTTCATTAACACGAAGGACTCCTGATTCCAATTAAAGTTAGGCAAACAGATACTTTCTTGGCGCGGTCCTTACTCAACACTACAGTCGATACAGACGAAAGTCGCATTTCTCATTTCCGTCTGCTATCGTTTCTGTACGTTCAAATCTAATCCACTTAGAAACAGCGTCCATGATTAGATAGTCATACTCGCAGAGGATTGGTCCAAGCTCTGGATGGCCATTGGCTTCGAATATCTCGAAATATATGCACTTCTTGATGTCAAATCCAAGGGCTCTCTCATCATCCACTATGTATTCAAGGTTGAAGTACTCATTATCGTAGTTGTTCTGATTTCCTGCCTTTGTATTCTCTACGATGGATTTCCAAGAATCTGGGCTTGCTTCAACTTGAGCTCTGTATCCCTCTACAAGCTGGTGCATCATAACACCATAGATTGCTAGGACGTGTTCTTTGAGGTCCTCAAAGGAAATCCGTTCTTGCTGAAGAACTTCATTTAGAGCAAGGACAAATGCAGGATTGGTACCATGACGTTTTGCTAATGCATCTGGCAT
>JAEOST010000607.1 GCA_016840245.1 Candidatus Thorarchaeota archaeon | reverse complement strand
CAATACAACCATGCTTGGTGCGATTGCTAAAGGAACGGGTCTGGTCAAGCTTGAATCTGTTCAGAAAGTCATCATGGATAACTGGTCTGGTAAGGTTGGTCAGAAAAACGCGGAAGGTGCAAAAGACGCTTACGACACCTGTTATTGCTCTGACCAGTAGAGTAGTCCATGTTCTGAACTACTTCGTTCAACTCACTTATGCAAACATTCTCTCGTACCCACGTCGTCCAGCACCTGGATGTTGCTGTCGCATTCCCTCTACCTGATGGGCCATCTCTTCCATCTTTTTACGAATAACTTCTGCATCCTGCGTTAGCGCAGTGACATCAACTCCAACATTATACAATCTATCGAGTGCTTCAAGAAGCTGAATTGCCCCTTGGGGATCAGGTACGATTGCGATTGCAGGAGTAAGAAGGGCGAATCCCACCATTGACCTGCAGAGGGTCTCGGAGAGGATTGAACCTGCAATACCTGTGATTATTCCTTTAGATAGAATCTCCATCTTGTCATCCTTGTCGAGGTCTGCGATCTTCTCCTCTTCCGCAGCATAGAGCACCTTGCGGTCTGCTGGAATTCCTTGCACCGGAATACCATCTAGGACCACCGTTTCTTTGACTCCCATGGTTGCAGCCCAGTCAAGCAGAGCTGAACTAACATGATACATTCCTTCTTCAGCTACTGGGAGTTCTGTGGTCACAACTAACAGGTTCTTCTCCACGCTAGCATACACTCTGAATGGATGTCTTAGTCTTCCATCAAGGAACACAGCCGCTGATGGCATATACCTTGATCTTACGTGAGCAATCTCTTCCATTGTAAATTGCTCTATAATCGTATTTGCAGCTATTGTTCCAACAACACCTGCAGATGGGAAACAGCATACCAATAGTGGTTGCTTGAGTTTCATTTCTTTAGTCTGTACGACCTGAGCTTCAGGTGCACCCAAAATCTTTCCTTCACACTCTTCCGCCATTTGTAATGACTCCTAGGTTATGACTGAGTTTCAAGATTATTAAGTTTGAGTCAGAGAGGTTCAAGATGAACAAAGACGGATTCGATATCCGAAACTTGTTCCTTTACAAGCTTCTCAATCAAGACAGCAACTTCATGACTATCCTCTAATGACATACTACCGTCAATACGACAATCAAACGAAATAGAAACTCCATGCTCACTCCTGCTCACAACAATATTGTGACAGTCACAGGCAGGAGTATCATTTTCTACTACTTGCTCAACAATAGCAATGAGCTTACCACTCTCTCTGGTGATGTCCACATTTTTTTCCTCGGTAGAGCTTGACTCAAGGTGAAATGTGATTGTTCTTATTGATTCAATCCTGCTCCTTAATTCAGCCTCTAAGCTCTCAGAAACCTCATGAGCTGTATCCAGTCTTATGTTCGATTCCATCTCTAAATCAGCTGCTAAATGGATTCCATCAGCCATGTCATGGATTCGAATATTGTGGAGACTCACTATCCGTTTGTCCTTTCTAACAATCCTCTGGATTTGTCCATAGAGATCTGTATCATCGATTGGTCTAGAGTCAGATGCTGGTTCCATATGTACTATGACATCGACTTCAGGTGCTAGGTCTTCAAGACTCTTCTCAATCTCTGTAGCAATATAATGAGCATCACTCAGAATCACATCATCTTCAAGTGTCACAATTACATCGATGAACATCTCTGGACCTGCCATCCTGACTCTACTTCTCCTGCATTCAAGAACTCCAGGAATGTTGGAGCAAATCTCATCGATTTCGTCCCTCAGACCTTGTGGTGCACTATCTGTCAGAACGTCAAAGGCTCTTTTCCCAAGTTGCAATGAAACAATTATGATAATTATAGAAACACCAATAGCTGAAAGTGAGTCTGCAATAGGGACACCAAACCAAACAAACACGATACCAAACAAGACAACCACTGAACTCAACATATCTGTTCTGAAATGCAGCGCGTCTGCCTCAAGTGCTTGACTGCCATGCTCATGTGCTGTCTTGTATAACAGTCTACTCTGCCAATAATTCACAACGATACTAATCACCATGACTACAATACCGATAAGAGAAGGTATCGCCCAATCCATAAGTTGGATTCGTCTTGTTGCCTCATAGAAGATCCAGATGGCTGTCGCCCACAAGAGGATTGTTTCAACTAATGCAGCAAAGTTTTCCATTTTTCCGTGGCCAAATTGGTGATCAACATCAGGCTTTTGGGATGCACTTCTGACAGCTAGGAATGTAACTCCTGCTGCCACCATATCAAGCCCACTGTGCAATCCTTCAGACATTATCCCCAGTGAATTACTTAGTAAACCAATCACTAACTTCATGACAGTCAGCAGAAGTGCAGCTGCAAAGGAGATTGCTGCTGCCCTGTGAACTTGATGCCGACCTTCTTTAGTCATGGTAAAGTCAATTCGAATCAAGAATCTTGAGATAAAAAGTGATTGATTGTGCATGATGCTTTTAGGTGAGGATGCACTCATTATGTATAGACATACACCAAGTTCCATTGAAGATGCGGTGAGATCAGTGAAGTTCAGGACCGAAGACATTATGCCCCCTCCAATTGTGAAACTCTCTGAAGCTGCTCAACGATTTGTTAACTCACCTAACTTCTTGGATTTGGGTCAAGGTCTACCTGGCCATATTCCTCCCCTAGATGCGTTGAATGCACTTAGTGAGCGTATTACTCATCCATCAATTCACAGATACACTCCTGATCAGGGTCATCTTGAGCTCAGAGAAGAGTTGGCCCTTTACCTGCGAAGGATATCTGGTATTGACGTTGATCCACAGAATGAACTTGTGATCACTGCAGGTGCAAATCAGGGATTTGCAGGTGTTGTGTTTACGGTGATGGAACATGGTCACAACCTTGTAATGCCAACTCCTTACTACTTTAATGCTGCAATGGCTGTCAAAATGGCAGGTGGGGATGTTCTTGAAGCTCCTGTGGATGACAAGTTTCAACCTGATGTAGAACACATTGAATCAATTGTCAATGATAAGACACAGGCTATTGTACTGGTGTCACCCAACAATCCCACGGGTGCTGTATTTTATCGTGAGAACGTTGATCGTCTAGTTGACTTGTGCATTGAACGTGATATAATGCTAATCTCCGATGAGACCTATGCTCGGTTTGTGTATGATGATGCCAAGCACTATAGTCCCAGAACGCGAAAAGATGCGAAGGATCATGTTGTAACACTTGGTAGCTTCTCCAAAGACTTTGGGATGAGTGGTTGGAGGGTGGGTTACCTTGTTGGACCACCTAGATTCATGAATGAATATCTGAAAGTGCATGACACAGTAACAATCTGTGCACCAACTGCTGGTCAGGTATTGGCTCTGGAAGTCCTAAAGCACAATCTCGAAGCTATCGATAAGGAGGTTGAGCGATTGGGACATCTAAGGGAGCTTGCATACCTCCGTGCTAGGGAGATTGATACTCTAAATTTTGTTCAGACCTCTGGTACATTCTATATGTTCCCAAAGGTAGAGGGCTGCACAGACTCCCGGGAACTTGTTTTGGATATACTAAGACACACTCAGACACTTGTGTTACCAGGAAGTATCTTTGGACCTCGTGGAGAGGGGCATATCCGGATATCAATTGGTCCGTTGACTCCAGATGCAGTGGATGAAGCCTTTGATAGATTATCCAAGTATTTCAACAGACGTTAGAGATCTCCGTACATTTCCCATTCCCAATCTGTCACTGAATAGTTCGCGTACTCAATCCACTCTTTCCTCTTGATCTTGAGAAATTCTTCAACAATAGGTTCTCCTATTGCCTTTCTGATAACCGTGTCCTTCTCCAAACAGATGAGTGCAACCTCAAGATTGGGTGGTAGCATCTCTATTCCGTGACCTGCCCTTTCTTCGTCGCTCATTTCAAAAATATCTTCAGTCCTAGCCTCGGGGGGTGTTAGATCACTGTTGATACCATCTAGACCAGCTGCCATCAGTACTGTAAATAATAGATAGGGATTTGCCATAGCATCTGCGGACCTGAACTCTACCGCTGCCTTGGAACTTGAACTGAACAATGGTACTCTTACCAGAGCTGTCCTGTTCATGGGTCCCCATGAAATATACACTGGAGCCTCATGATGAGGTACTAATCGTTTATACGAGTTTACACTTGGGTTTGCTATCGCAGTGATAGCTGGAGCATGTTCAAGTAACCCCGCAACGAATTTCTCCGCAGTGTCTGTGAGACTAGTGCCATCGTCAGCACCAAACAGATTCTTGTCCCCCTCCCATAGTTGTAGATGGCAATGCATTCCATTGCCAGCAACTCTTGGGAATGGCTTCGGCATGAACGTCACCCCAACATCATGAGTTAGTGCTATAGATCTGGCTATATTTTTGAACAACAGAATGTAATCCGCCATCTTTCTAGATTCTTCAAAATCTATCTCTATCTCCTGCTGAGCCATTCCAACTTCATGATGTATCACACGAGGTTGCATCCCTACGGATCGTATAGCTGATGAAATCTCCATCAAAATCTCTGCGCTGGTATTTCTTGGGTATGTATCAGCATACTCT
>JAEOST010000606.1 GCA_016840245.1 Candidatus Thorarchaeota archaeon | reverse complement strand
GGTAAGTGAAGGCTCGTAAGAAACCGGTTCATATTAGCAACACAAACAAGGAAATGTTACAGTTCTAGCAACAATCAGGGCAGTTCTAATTTCGTTGTCTTTACTTCGGTCATTGAACTAGGTGCTACATCCTGAAACGGTCCAGTTGCTTCTCGATAAGTAACTGTTCCATCCTCGTCTACACTTTCTATCCAACTGCCTTTATGCACTCCCCACGACCCAACATCAGTATGCTCCTGTGCATAAGTTGATTTGTAGAGTGCCCAATCAACTAACTCATCTGGATGAGACACCTCTGATGGTGCGGAATCTGCAGGACCTACCCAGTCGTACTTCACATAGGCGCTATAGGGGTCTCCGCCCGCTCGATCAGTGCTCTGATCCATAGTTTTACCCCCATAGGAGAAATTTGCAGAGATCCACAACCATGGTCCTACTTGTTCCACACTGATATCACCCTCAGGTGGACCTCGTTCAGTAAATGAACCAAAATCAGTGTAGCCCTCCAACCAAGGTAGACTCTCATAGTTTGAAACATCACTGATTAGCTGTTTCAGAAGCTTATCTGTCTTCATTGAATTTCGAAGAGTAGATGGATTTCCATGTAATAAATTATCTTAATTATTGAATAGAAAAAGCAAAAACAAAGGAGTACAAATGATAGAACGAAGAATTTTGTTCAGAGGTATTTGCGCGTGTCATCTGATATAGCCGAGTTAGAAATGAATAGGGACATTGTTGGACTAATTACAATTCTAGCATCAGATGATATTGATATTAGGAAACAGGCTGTTGAAGCTCTTGGCCGTATCGGTGATTCAATGGCAATTGGTCCTCTAGGTGAAGTTCTGAGTGATGATGATCCAATTGTCAGAAGGTGTGCAGCAACCGCCCTCGGTCAGATAAGTAACCCAAAATGCATCCCAATTTTAGTGAAGGCATTGAATGACCCTGATAAATTCGTCAAGTCTGCTGCCGCTTGGGCAATCGGGAAGATTCAGCAGTCTGGTGAGGCTGAAGAGTTGACTGGAGACCTCGAGAGTAAAGATACCTCGGTCCGTGTCAGAGCGGTTACTGATTTGGGTGGCGTTGAGGACAGTCAATCAGCAGAGCTTCTTCTTGAAGCAATGAAGGATGAGAATGACGATGTTCGAATTGAGGCCACAGAATCACTGCTGAAGATAAAGGAAACTACTCTCACTGTGTTAATCCCTGCACTGAGTTGGAAATCCTGGACCGACCGTAAAAATGCGGCTAAGGTTCTTGGAATGATTGGTGATGCTAGAGCGGTGACACATTTAATTCAAGCTCTAGAGGATGAGAACAAGAATGTTCGATGGCAAGCTGCAAGAGCTTTAGGACAGATTGGAGACCCAAAGGCATTTCCATCACTTAAGATGAAATTAAACGATGAGGATTCATTCGTACGCTCAGCAGTAGCCTGGGCTATTGGGATTATTGCTGAGAGAGAACGGTTAGGATAGTAATTACTCGTGTCGTGCAGCTCGAATAATAACTGGTACCAGAATAACAATCACTAATATTGAACCTACAGTTGTTATCATCCCGACCAATTGGACAACTTCGGACCAATTTCCATTTGTAGGTTCAAATGATGTGGTTGTTGTAGAAGATGCTGTTGCGGAAGGTGTCGTTGTAGAAAACGTTGTTGTAGAAGACGTTGTTGTATAGGAAATTGATTGTCCTGTTGTGGTTGTAGGTGGTATTGTTTCAGATGTTGTTGATGAGAGTGAAGAACAACTAGTCCAACAGGAATGATATGAGGGGTAACCAGAATCCACTGCAAAAAAGTAGTCGTGATTTATAGTCAATTCGCAGAACTCACCCGGAACATACTCAGATACATTGTATGGTCCAGAAGTGACCATGCTCTCTCCAGGTGGTTGCGGATCCCAAGTGTTCCATCCTTCAAGTCCGATATCAAGAAAGAAATGCTTCGGGATTATGGGTTTGTATGATATTGTATGAAGATGCCAGTACGATTCTGTATTGAACTCAAGGACCATCCTATACGTTGTAGGCGCATAGGCTGCAGTCATTTCAGTTAGGTCTGGTCCGTATGGGTTTCCTGGCGAATTGCGGTAATAGTTTAGAGTGAATGCAACATCTTCTGCTGTCAGAGGAGCTCCATCTGTCCATGTAGCATTTTGAATCAGGTCAAATGTAAATCGTGTATGTCCTTCTGGTACAGAGGGATTATCTGCATGTGTTTCTGCGAGATAGCTCTCAGCTAACCAGAGAATGTCGTTACCATCCGGACCAACTTTTATCAAACTATCATAGAGCATCTGCATCACATTGATTGTGTAAGCAGAGTTGCTTGTCATGAAGTTGAAGGTGTCTAGGTCAAGTGGCGTGCTCCAGCGGAATGTACCTCCGAATGGAGCGCCAGGCTCACCAGATTGAAGACGGACCTTGTAGTTAGTCCACCATCCAGGTACACCTTCGCTCACGTCATTGACAAAACCCTCGAACCTATCAGTTCTGTATGCAGATAATAGAATGTTCTCGTAACAAACAATCTCAGGACATGCATGTACCCAAATCTCCTGCATGGCAAAGGCTGCATCATATACATCTTGATAGTCAGTTGAGTGAAGCAGCTGATCTCTCCAGCTATCGTAAGTTGCATTTCTCCAGTTGGGAAAGTTGTAATATGGCTCATCGGCAAATTCTGACCAGAATTGGTAAGCCAACCAACCAACATCAAAGGTTGAAAAAGATGAACCAAGAAACAAGATGTCATAATCACTCCACCCGCAGCACCAGTTGAAGTATTCATAGAAATCAGTAGCCACTGCTTCAGCATCCACATATAGAGCTAGGAGTGCTTCTTCAGTTTTATCACCAACTTCTAAAGCGATATGTGATGTTTGAGAAACTTCTATCAGAATTGAGAATGGATTTCCATGGGGATCAAGTCTGAAACCTGTTACATTATCTATAACGAAGCCAGCATCGTCAAGTAGTTGGTTTCCAAATTCAACATCTGCTTCGTAGTAATCATATCCAAGTAATCCCTCACACGAGAATGGATTAATTTGTGGGATGCAAGAGTCCTGAGGTTCTGAGAGACCATCCCATGCATCATCTGAGATTGCTTGTTTGTCAAGTGCAAAAGCAAGTGCTCTTCGGAATGCTGTGTAGTTCAATGGGTTTTTTGCAGTGTTTATAGAAAGGTATCCGTACCCATTGCGAAGTGTATTGGCAACTTCGATACCTTCACATGCTTGCAATGTTGGCAGGCACGTCGGATCAATCATGTCTCCAATGAGGTCAATTTCATTATTTTGTAATGCGAGAATCTGTTGGTCATCACCTTGAATGACATTGTAGACGATTTTCTCTACATATGCTCCATTCTTCAAATAGTCATCCGATAACTGTGCATTGGAGAGAACTGGTGAACAAAATGAGATTGTTATTGATAACAGGATGATGAGCGCCAACTTAGTTTTCATGAAAGCCCCTACACTTTCAACGATGCATGTACATAGTAAATCTTGTTGTGTACAATACATCACAATGTAATGGATTCGAAAGAATACCTGTTATTTTCTTGTAGATCTAATGATAAGTGGAGTTAGAATAACAATCACTACAATCGATCCAGCAGTAGTCAACCACCCAACTAATTGCAACGTCTGTGACCAGTCCCCAGGAGTAGATTCAGTGGATGTTGTTGTTGACGAAGTAGGTTGTTCTGTAGTGGATGTTCTTGTTGTAGTTTCATATGTTGTAATCATTGTAGTTGAGGTTGAGACAGTAGACGAAGTTGAGGATGAGAGAGTTGAGGATGTTGAGGATGTCAGGCTAGTTGTGTATATTGCTGTCTCTATATCTATAGCGAAGCAGTACTCCCTATTGACTGTCAATTCACAGAACTCACCAGGAATGTACTCAGATACATTGTATGGCCCCGATGTTACTATACTCTCCAAAGGAGGTTGTGGATCCCAAGTACTCCATCCATCCAGACCAATATCGAGAAAGACATGTTTTGGGATTATTGGTTTGTATGAGACCGAATGGAGATGCCAATAAGACTCGGTATTGAACTCAATGACAACTCTGTATGTCGTTGGTGCATAAGCAGCGGTCATTTCAGACAGATCTGGTCCATATGGATTTTCCAATGTATCACGGAAATAGTTCAGTGAGTATGCTACATCCTCTGCAGTAAGTGGTGAGCCATCAGTCCATGTTGCGTTCTGAATCATATCGAAAGTGAATCGAGTATGGCCATCAGGAACAGCAGGGTTGTCAGCATGTGTCTCAGTAGTGTAACTCTCTGTTAACCATGGAATATCCTCTCCATTTGGACCGATCTTTATGAGATTGTCATAAAACATCTCTAGTACGTTGTAAGTATAGGCTGATGAACTGAGCATGAAATTGAATGTATCTACATCAAGTGGATTGCTACAACGTAAAGTTCCACCACATGGGCCTCCTTCATCTTGCTGAAGATGGACTTTGTAATTAGTCCACCAGCCATGCACACCAGCACTTACATCATTGACAAAACCATTGAACCTGTCAGTTCTGTACGCCGAGAGTAGGATGTTCTCATAACAAACAATCTCAGGACATGCATGAACCCAAATCTCCTGCATTGCTAATGCTGCATCGTAAACATCTTGGTAGTCAGTTGCGTGTAGTAGTTGATCTCGCCAGCTATCGAAAGTTGCATTTCTCCAGTTCGGGCGATTGATGTATGGTTCATCAGCAATTTCTGACCAGAATTCATAAGCAAGCCAGTTAACATCAAAGTCTGAGAAGGTTGAACTAAGGAAGATAATGTCATAATTGACAAAATCATAATAATCCCAAGGATAGGTGACAATAGCATCCACCTGTAGAGCGTGAAGTGCCTCCACAACCATAGTACACGTTTCAATACCAATATTGGATGATTGTCTGCACTCAACATATACAGAGAATGGATTGCCATGGGGATCAAGTCTGAAGTCACTAATATGGTCAATAGAAAATCCAGCGTCGTCAAGTATCTGATTCCCGAGTTCAACATCTGCCTCATAGTAGTTGTAATCAAGCAAACCCTCGCAAGAGAATGGATTGATCATTGGAACGCATGAATCAAGGGGTTCAGCAAGACCATCCCAGATATCGTCAGCGATTGCCTGCTTGTCGAGAGCAAAGGCGAGAGCTCTGCGGAAGG
>JAEOST010000605.1 GCA_016840245.1 Candidatus Thorarchaeota archaeon | reverse complement strand
TGAGAGCAAAGCAAATACTTCTCAAACTTGAGAAAGAGAGTGCTATCACCATCAACGATGAGGTGACAGACGATGTTGTTCAGACAAGCCTTGAGCTTCTTACAATTGACGACCCACTGCTTGAGCGCTTGAAACACATTGATTTGGAACGGATGACACCCTTTGACGCGTTATTGGAATTGAGAGAAATCCAAGAAGAACTCAGGCGTAGAGACCAATGACTGATGCTTTGAAATCTTCACTGTCTTTGTTGAGTATTATATTGTTAGTTATGATAGCAACTGTTCCTGTGCAATCAATACCATTTACTCCAGCCCAAGAAATTGACGTGGACCCAATGCGTTTCTCTACGTTCTTCGGAAGCACTCAACATGATATGGGAAAAGGGATTGCTTTGGACACTGACGGAAATATCATAGTAGTTGGTCAAACTACAGGAATAATTCCTACTCTGAACGCATTTGACGATTCTTACAATGGTGGAACAGATATCTTTGTCCTCAAACTCGCACCAAGTGGAAACCAGATTCTTTTCTCCACCTATATTGGAGGGAGTGATATTGACCAAGTCGAGTGTGTATCTGTAGATGAGATGAACTATATCTACATCACCGGTGAAACAGAGTCAGAAGATTTTCCACTTGAGAGTGCAGCTTATACAAATCACTCAGGAGGGGGTGATGCATTCATGATGAAACTCTCACCCACAGGAGAGCTAAATCTGTCTACATATCTAGGCGGACAATTTGTGGATGATGGATTAGATATTGTTGGGAATGAAAATGGCATCTTCCTAACAGGCACTACATATTCACCAGACTTTCCCATAGCCTCCGCCTTTGATCCATCCTTCAACGGGTTCATCGATGGTTTTGTTACCAAGTTCACTCATGATGGCACTCTTGAGTATTCTACGTATATCGGAGGAACTGATGCAGACCATTCACTTGGTATGGAGGTTGATATCGAGGGTAATGCATACATTACTGGAAGGACAGGGTCAGTTGATTTTCCACTCTTACACTCATTTGACTCAACCTTGAATAATGATGAATGCTTTCTTGTCAAAATAAACTCGAGTGGAACAGGTCTCTTCTATTCGACTTTTCTGGGGGGTACATTTAGTGAAAGAGCAGAAGACATTGATATCACAGAAGACGGCTGTGTCTATTTAACAGGATGGACTGATTCAGTTGATTTCCCATTGATGAATCCCATTGATGATAGTCAAAATGGCTCGAATGATTGCTTTGTTACGAAGATGAATTCAACAGGTAATGGAATCCTATTCTCAACATATCTTGGGGGTTCAGATTCGGATCGAGCTTATTCTATTAGGGCGGATAATTGGAATTGTTGCTATATCTGTGGAGAAACCTGGTCAGAGGACTTCCCAATAGTGAACAGCTTTGATCCATGGCAAAGTGGAAGTGATGATGGTTTTGTACTAAAACTATCAAGCGTTGAATCAGAGGTTCTCTTCTCAGGATTCATTGGTGGAAGTGAATTTGAAGACGGAAATTATGTGGATGTTGATTCTGAGGGAAATTGTTACACCGTAGGAACAACGAGCTCTGCTGATTACCTAGTATGGCGTGCATATGATAATACATTCAATGGTCTTCAGGATTGTTTCGTCCATTCAGTCCATGACCTCGGTGATAGTGATCATGATACCATTCCAGATTATTATGAGAATGCCATTGGGTCTGATAGACATAGCAATGACAGTGATTCTGATACAATCCCAGATGTGTGGGAATACAACAACGGGATGGATCCAGCCATAGATGATAGATTTGGAGACCTTGACAATGACTCCCTGCTAAACATTGATGAATTCCTCTTGGGAACTAATGTGAGTCTACCAGACTCAGATTCAGACAATATGACAGATGGGTGGGAAGTTTTCTATGGTCTTGACCCATTGTACCCTGATCACAATCTTGACCCTGATGATGATGATCTACTGAATCTAATCGAATTCCTTATCGGAACATCGCCCATTTCGAATGACACAGATTTTGATCTCCTACCAGATGCATGGGAATATGAATATGGTCTAAATCCCTTGGAAGATGATTCCTACTCGGATTTGGATAATGATTTGATTCTGAACCTCCACGAGTTTGGAAATAACACTTCACCGATATCCAATGATTCTGATTCCGATTCGATGATGGATTACTGGGAAATCGTATTTGGTCTAGACCCAACATTTGACGACTCTTTGGGTGATTTGGATTCTGACACATTGAACAATCTTGCAGAGTTTCTGCATTCAACAGATCCTCGCATGATTGATTCCGATTCAGATTCAATGGATGATGCTTGGGAAGTTCTATACGGATTGAATCCTATTGTGCATGATGGTGATCAAGATCTGGATGGCGACTTACTGACCAATCTTGTCGAATATCAAATTGGAACTAACCCGTCAGAAATCGATTCGGATTTAGATGGATATTCAGACTTCTGGGAACAGTCAAATGGTTATGACCCAACAAATCCAAATCCATCGCTAGTACAAATACTACACTCCAATATCTTCAGTATATTGATAATTGTTGGAATTGTCATCTTCGTTGGCCTAGTCTATAGAAAGCAGGTAAGAATTGAGTTGGAAGAAGTGGCGAGAGAAGTTCAGGAGATTGAAGAACTCGTTAAACAGCTTGAGTCTGATGAAGAAAATCGCGATTCTTGAATTTAGAAAATCATAAGTGCGTTGTCTAAATTGGTTCTTTGTGATGTAATATGAAGAAGGTTAGAAGGGGAATAACACTGATTCTTATTCTAACAATGCTGACCAATGTAGTTGCACTGGTTGGCACTGTAATTAATGATGAACAAATCAAAGAGCTATCAATCGTACAACCTGACTTCGCGCAGTCGGGTTTGGATTTAGATCGAGTCGATTGGAAGATGAACCATTTCACAAATCCAGGTATGGAATTGTGGGAAGATCCACATACTCCAGAGAATCTACCAAGTTACTATGGTGATAGATCTCAGGAGGAGTGGGTTTGGTATGCAAATGCGCCATGGCCTGTAAATCAGGGTTCACAATCACTAGGACTACAAGCAAAAGCTGTTGATCCACAGCACGAAGCTAATGCGGGGGGTTATACATTTTCATCTGGTTGTTATAACATGGTAATTATGACCTTCGTGTTGGTTTG
>JAEOST010000604.1 GCA_016840245.1 Candidatus Thorarchaeota archaeon | reverse complement strand
CAGTTACCTTAGAGAGTGCTGAGATGTTGATGGTAACAACACCAGATGTTTCTGTAGCTCCGTATCCTTCACCCATGGGAACGCCAGATTTCTCTTCAAACTCCTCTGCAACATCTTCGGGTAGAGCTGCTGCACCCGAGAAGTAGAAGATTTGTCCCTTGATGAGGTCCATGTTGGTAAATAGCATGTAGTGTGTTGGCACCCCGAAAACCATGAATGGTCGGTGTTGGTTGATCACATCGACAATTTTTGTGATGTCACGAGAGTCCATGAGGTGCATCTTGATTCCCCAAGAGATGCAAGCGTGTACTGCCCAATGACCATAGGCATGGAAGATAGGTACGCATATCACACCAGCACTCTTCCCGATAATTCCCTCCTTCAGAGGTTCCATCATCCAATGTATAGTCTGCCTCACGTTTGATGTTATGTTGTAGTGGGTTGTCATGGTTCCCTTTGGAACACCTGTGGTGCCTCCAGTAAAGGGTAACAATGCAATGTCTTTCTTGGGATCAATGTCGACTGTCTCGGTGTGTGGTTCGTACTGCTCAAGCAGATCACTCATGAGATAGTAGCCCTCATCATGAATCTCTTCCATCTTTGGATGCTCGTAGTCCGGGAAAAGTTTGGTTGGAGTATAGATGACTTTCTGCACATTGGTCGCTGATTTCACCTGATTGATTCTTTCAACTCGTCGGTAAGAACATAGTACTAGCTCAGTATTGCTCTCTCTGAGTTCGTACTCCAAGTCGTCTGCTTTATGCAAGATGCTGAGGGGAACATGAATTGCGCCAATCTTCATTGCGGCGTAATCTGCAACGATAAACTCTGGACACGATGGAAGGACCGTGGCAACAGCATCACCCTTCTTCACACCAAGTGCCACGAATGCGGATGCAAGTCTGTCCACTCTGTATTTCAGCTCAGGTTATGTCATCTCTTCATCAGCATACTCGCATGCAATGACATCAGGGAACTCTAGAGCTGTGTCTTCCAGAAACTTGTACACGTTGACCTCTGGATATGGAGCCATGGTGTGTTCAAGATCGAATGGACCTATCTGATAACTATCTAACCAAGGTCTCTCTCCTATTGCTTCTTGAGTTTCAGTTACCGATGCTGCTTTTGCAGTTGTCGGAGTGACGTGTTTGGACCGCCCTCTGACAACTTCCTTATCTACCTCGATATCTCCATGCACAATATCAATTAGCCCCTCCAAGTCAAGTTCTTTGAGTTTCTCTTTCGTTGGTCTGCCATGTTCATCCCAACCCCGATACTCGTAGTAAGCATCCAGTAGAACTTCGAGATCCACAACATGTCCCTCTGCTGGACCCTCGGGCATGGGATCCTCTAACAACCTCGGTGGTAAAGTGTCGTCTGCTCGAGTGAAACCCTCTCTTAGAATATACGCGCGTTCGAGATTGTAAATTCGCTCTCCAGTCTTTCGAAATTCATCTGCTGTGTAATCGATACCCATCAAAGTGCCCATTAGGCCCGCCCAGTCTTCAGTAGTGAGTACCATGCCCATGAACTTGCATCCACCAATGGCATCAAAGATTCCAAAGGCATCCTCGAAGTTCTTTACAACAAGACTCGTTTCTGGAATCTCTTTCAGCGGATCTCCAATGTCAGCATCTTCCACTATCATGAATGGCATTGCTAGAAATGCGGGTCCTTCGATGTAGGCTGTTATGTGGTCTCCACCACGGTTGGCAACTGCATAGGCCAGACCTGTGATTTTGGCTGCGCGACTATCGTAACCTGGTAGTTCGAGACCCTTGACATGCATGGCAAACCTTTCAGAACCATGGCCAAGCTTCTCAGCCATCCTCATCGTACCCTCAGCAAGTAGGTCGCCTATTCCCTCACGTTTCCCAATCTTGTGAACAATGTCTACGATTAATTGGGCATTCCCCCAAGAGAAGTCTAAGCCATCAACATCCTCATCCTTCAAGATACCTCGTTGGTAACACTCCATGGCAAAGCCTACTGTGTTTCCAGCTGAGATTGTGTCTATCCCATACTCATTGCACAGAAAGTGTGCGAGAGTGATGGCTTCGAGATTGTCCACTCCACACATAGTCCCGAATGAGCTAATAGTTTCGTATTCTGGACCTTCCCCCTTGCTCTTGAATGGACCTGCCTTGATCTCTGCTATTCTCCCACAATGAATCGGGCAAGCAAAGCAAGGCTTTCGTTTCACCAAGATATTATCATTTATTGCCTGTCCATTGATGCTATCCGTATTTTCGAAGACACCGGTCTGCCAGTTCCTCGTTGGGATACCTCCCTTGACTCCAACTAGGTCAACCATCGTTGCTGTTCCATAGACCTCGAGTGTCATCTTCAAGATACTTTGGTTCACCCAATCGAATCTTTGCTTGGCCTCTGCCCTGTATGCCTCTGGATCCGCAATGGGTATTGTCATGGTTCCCTTTGATGCAATGGCCTTGAGGTTCTTTGAACCCATGACTGCACCGACACCACATCGACCTGCTGCTCGACCCCAGTTCTCCTCATCACAGTCATTCATGATTGCAGCGTACTTTACAAGATTCTCACCAGCAATACCAATACATGCCACATTGAATTTAGGTCCGTGTTTCTCTCTCAGAATCTTTGTAGTTTCAGATGTGTTCTTACCCCAGATTTCCTCTGCATCAACTAACTCAGCTTTTCCATCTTCAGTTAGAAGGTACACTGGTTTCGGTGCTTTCCCCTCAAAGATCACTCCATCAAAACCAGAACGCTTGAAATCCCTGCCCCAGAAACCAGCTGAATTTGCTTGACCCCACCCGTTTGTGAGGGGCGCCTTAGTCACTACACTATACCGTCCTGTGCTCGGAGAGCTCGTGCCTGTTAAGGGACCTGTCATGAAGATGAGCTTGTTCTCCGGACCGAGGGGATCTAAACCTGGCTCGGTTTCATCAAAGAGGATCTTGGTCGCAAGCCCTGCACCCCCAAGGTACTTCCTTAGTGTTTCCTCATCTGGGAATTCCTCAGTGATAGTCAGATTTGTCAGATTTATCCGCAAGATTTTACCCATATAACCATGCATAATGGAGTGACCCCGATTAATCAGAGCACGAGTTCTATAGGCTTTTATAAGCCTGATGTTTGCTCTTACCGAGAAGGCGATTTGTTGAGAGTAACCGTGAAATTCTACTCGTATCTTCGTAACCTCGTTGGTCCGAAAGCGACAGTCGAGTTGGATTTGAAAGAGGGTACTACTATTTCCCTTCTCCTGAATGAGCTGTTCTTAGACTCGAAGATCAAAGATGTCCTGCTGGATGAGAATCATACAGTCAAGTCCGATATCACTATCATGAAGAATGGTAGGGAGATAAAGTTCCTTGCTGGGATGGATACGGAATTGAACCATGGCGATGAGATTTCTATTTTTCCACTGGTTGCAGGTGGATGAGGTACAATTTATCAATCGGTTTACTGTTGAACCTAAAGACCGAACGGTTTGAAATTGACGCGAAAGCAAGGAATGATTGCGATGCCGAAGTTTTTCTCAGAGGAATGGTTGGACTTGTATAAGGATGCGCTCAACGCTAATGAGGCGTATGCTAAGGCTGCATCATGGTGGACTGGTGACTTTGTATTCATTGTGAGGGCTAGTGGTAATTTGGATCACGACATTATGGCTTTCATTGGATTAACACACGGGAAATGCACGGGTGTCAAAGCGATATCAAGTGAGACCGAATTCGAGGTTGTTGGTCCTGATGAGAAAGCAAGCAGTGACGCTAAGATGGCAGTTGAATATACCTATGAATCAGACTATGACACATGGCTGCAGATTCTTAGTGGTGAATTGGATCCCATCCGCGGACTTCTATCTGGAAAGGCAAAAATTGCAGGTGACATGGCGAAGATTCTCAAAGCCACTGATGCCGCTAAGGAGCTTGTACGCACCGCATCCTTAGTAGATACGGAATATTTCTGAATACAGCGTGGTGACGTTTAATGGATGAAGTAGCACAGGAGATATTGTTCCAGACTTTCAAGGCCGTGATAGATGATGTCATTGCTGATAAACGGAAAAATCCGGAGAACACCAAGACACTTGATGAGTTCCAAGCTCGAATAAACATTGGATTGCATGTAGAAGAGGAATTTATACTATGGGTGAACCTGATTGCTGAGGAAGGAAAATACGCGCTCAACAAAGGAAAGCTAGCTATGTACGATTTGGAACTCATAGCAGACCCAGAAGACCTGATGTACTTCACCAATGGAGAATACTCTACCATGAAGATGATGTTGGGGAAGAACAGGTTTGGCAAGAGAAGGCTGCGCTACAAGGGTGGTACAACTGGGCGTAACCTCGGTAAGCTCCTGCAACTTCCTAAGGTACTTGTCTTGGACAAGGAATAGACACTATCGTGTTATGGAGTCTTGTCATTCTTAGGCTCCATAATTGCAAATATGAACAGTATTACCGCTAGGGGGATGAAAATAAGGTTGCCAATAGCCCCGGGAGCTGTCCCAACAGTTTCAATTGGTTTGAGTAGGCCAATACCGATTCTGGCTGCGTACTCAATCACAATGAAGATGTACATTAAGGGTATTAAGCTCTTGTAGCGAAGATACACGATCACGTAGAATGCAGCCATCAATAGTTGCGAGAGACCCCATAGAGCAAATATACTGACGATGATTTCAGCACCCTCTACATTCAGATCTATAGTTGCAATCGATTCTGCTCCTCCATCTGGAAGAAACATGTGAGCCAAACTTCTAGCTATCGTAATGATAGTAAGTACAAGGAATCCAATTGCTGAGAATTTGTATCCAGTGAATTCGTTGTTGATTTGTTCTGGCAGAATCTTGTCGAGCATATTCGTTCTCTCTGATGGTAACTCACTATGTTCTCTGAATATACCTTCCTGATTTGGCAGAACGAATATTCGAGAAAATATATTGGTTATTTCTTGATTCGCCCCATCTCTGATCTTTCGAGTGTAATGAGGGCAGAGATATAATCATCCATCGTAGATGCTCGCTCTTTAATGGAAAGACTAGAATCAAGTATCCTCTTCCTGAGCATACTGAGATATCGATTCTCTATCTTCTCAATGAATGTCGATGATCCCATTTTCGTAACTTTGATTCTCGGTTGACTCTGGATATACTCAATTAGACGGACCCAACTTTCAGCTGTGGTTGGGTTGAGACCTATCCTCTGAAACTCTGACTTAGGAAACGGTTCTGGTTGTGCGTCAATGAAACTGAAGATCGATTCCGCACGTTCCGCTAAGGTTCGACGGCGTTTCTTTTTGGACATAATACAATAATGTATTAATTAGTATATAAACATATTGTTTATATGCAGAAAGGAATTTGTCAATAGTATAACTCTGTCTAGGGAATATCAAACATGATTGAAGATAATGTCGCGAATACGAGACATCACGTCATTGGAGTTGTCAAAGGATTCTTTGAGAAGCACTTCATAGATGACGCAGAAAGATTAGCGGACTCATTTGAGTCGAGGTACAAAGAACTGATTCAAGAAGATGAACTGAAAAAACTCCCTGAGGTTGATGGACTTCGAAAACTCATTGTCTCATTTCGACCTGCATTATCCTCAGTCTTGCAACCATGT
>JAEOST010000603.1 GCA_016840245.1 Candidatus Thorarchaeota archaeon | reverse complement strand
TTGCTCTGAATCCTGAGGACTATCCCGTAGACAAAACACTAGCTACTAGAAGAACGCATAGCGATCTTCTATTCAATAGATTTGTTCAGGAGTGGTTTCTCCCGACCGCACAAGCATTGAATGCCAAGAATCCACAGAAGACATACTCACAGCACCCCTATCTTTCAATGATTTACCAAGGATTCGAAGTGGACATACTTGGGTGTTATGATATACCTGCAGATGTCTTAGCAGAAGATGGTCCAATAACTGCAGTTGATAGGACAATTCACCACTCCCGGTATGTATCAGACAAAATATCCGATGAACAGCGAGATGACGTTCGTGTTCTGAAATCCTTTGTTAGAGCAAGCCATTCGTATGGAGATAGATGTGCAGTGGGTAGAACTGGATTTACTGGATACTCACTTGAGCTACTTGTTCTGTCATCAAATGATTTGTATGATGCAATTAGTAAACTTCTCCAACTTGAAGTGACCCCATTGGATCCAAAAGGAAGGTCACGGGACATCCTAAAACTAGATTCAGCCTTCAGAGATGATTATGTGTTCATAATTGATCCAACAGATTACAGTAGAAATGTAGCATCAAGTTTCGACTCTAGAGCATACAAGTGGGTAAGTCTTCGCTACAAGCAATTTCTTGATTTGCTGAAGAAAGACCAAACAATAGAAGCTGTATCAATGGTCATCGAGAGACCTATACCAGTTGATCCAGTCCCAGAGTGGTTCAAGAAACACGTATTCACTGTTGAGTTTGTAAGTGACGGATCAATTCATTATACAGTGCTGAGAGATAAGATTCACAAACTCGCTGGGAAGCTCCGACAAGTACTGGAACGTGAACCCACAGGTGAAGAGCGGTTTGGAAAAATAATAACGGAAGTTGTATTTGAAGACAGTCGGTTTGCGATGGGGATTGTTACTGAACACGAATCGATTTCTGAATCATTCTATCAAAGAGGCCCACCAGTCCATTTGACAGATGCAGTTGTACAATTTAGAGAAGCACACCAGAAGGTCCATGAGAAGGACGGATTTCTTTGGGTAGAAAGAAAGAGAGTATCAGACAGCGCTGTAGACTATATCCAACCCCTTCTGAAGGAGAATCCAATCAAGGGCATTGCAATTACTAAAGCGGGAGCAACTACATCTATTGTACTCAACGTTCTCTTCAGGTATGTTCTGCCAGTTGAAAATGAGTTTCTCCCAGAGGAATGGGAACAGTTTAAGGATGAAAGGATTGATTTTATGGAGTGAGTAATGTGTCTCAAGACGATATTATATTCATAACAAATCCGAAATCGAAGCTACACTACCAACCGTTTCCAAGACCTCACCTTGAAGCATTTGAAACGCCATTACGTATTCAGATGGCTGAGCACCATCTTTCCAAGAGTGGTGTCCTGAAAGAGGATATTCATGTGAAGGCACCCAGTGCTAAATTAGATGATGTTCTGCTTGTACACTCACCGTATCTAGTAGAAACGGTGAGGTTGATGTCAGATTTGGGGAGTGGTGATCTAGGGGAGTCTGCATATGCTAGTCCAGATTTGTTACGTTCAGCCCTTGTTACAGTGGGAGGTGCAATGAAGTCAGCAGACCTCGTATGCTCTGAGACAGTAAATCATGCTTTTGTTTTGATGCGACCACCAGGACACCATGCCACAACCTCCAACGCCATGGGACTCTGTTACTTCAACAATATAGCAATAGCAACAAGGCATGCAATGAGGCAACACAAGATCAATAAAGTCACAATCCTTGACTTTGACGACCATCATGGGAACGGTACATCAGAGATATTCTATACTGACCCGAAAGTTCAGTATATATCGATACATGAGTATGACTATCAAAACTTCGGACTAGGACATTTCGAAGAACTGGGTTATGGAGAGGGAGTTGGAAAGAACATCAACATTCCCTTGGTTGATACATCTTCAGATAGATCATACGAGTCTGCTATCAACGAAATTGTGATTCCAGCGATTAATCGGTTCAATCCAGAGCTCATCGCAGTCTCAGCAGGTTATGATGCACATTATTCTGATCCAGTCGGGAATATGGATGTAGATAGCAGAACATTCTGGAAATTCGGAAAGACTGTGTCTGAAATGGTGCGAGCTGTTGGAGCAAAGGGGTCTCTTTGGGTCTTAGAAGGAGGATACAATCCGTTTGCAATAGGACCTTCAATTGAAGCAAGTATAATTGGTCTTCAGGAAAAACCTCTACCAAAAATGGAGGACCAGAAAAAGAGACAAATACATGAACAACTCATTGAGATCAATTCAGAGGTAATAGAGAAGGTCTTGGAAACAATCAAGCCTCATTGGTGATAACTGCAGACCCCATGAACAATGTTTTAAGCGGAGCCGGGCTCGCGCTTATTACCAGCTAAGGTGGAAACACAAGTGGGTAAGAAAAGAAAATCAGGAGGACGCAGTAAAGGCTCCTCTGGAAAATCCAAGTCCGTTCAATGTTCCAAATGTGGAAGAATGGTTCCTGCAGATAAGGCAAAGAAGTACACCAAAAGAGTGTCATCGGTAGACCCTCAACTTGCTAGAGAGCTCAGGCAGCAAGGAAGTTACATACAGACACGACGTGTCACAGCATATTATTGTGTCAGTTGTGC
>JAEOST010000062.1 GCA_016840245.1 Candidatus Thorarchaeota archaeon | reverse complement strand
GGATAGTAGAGCATCAATTCGACTATGAAGACGGTCTCCATGAAGTCGATTGAGTGCACCAATGAACTCCAGAAACTCAGTTGCAGAGAGCTTTGAGTAGAGTCCAGGGGTCTCGGGTAGGAGTCCTGTCACAGACTTGACCTCCTCCTTTTGTAAGAGGATATCAAGACCACAGACAGTTGCACTCCCCAGTGTTGGTTTCATCAGACCAGAGAGCATGCGAACGGTTGTGGTCTTCCCAGCTCCGTTCGGACCAAGAAGCGCAAAGCGTGTACCAACCGGAACTTGAAGGTCCAGTTCATGCACAGCCATTACCGAACCAAAGGACTTTGTTAGTCCATCAGTGCGGATTGAAAGATTGCTAGTATTCATGATTATTCACATGAAAAACAACGAAGATTTACTATATAATGGACTGTGGGAAAAAGGTCCATAGCTACAGGAACAAACCTAGCCCATGAGGAAGAGAATAGCAACCTGCCTTGATCCGCCTGAGTCGGTGAAGAACTTGGTCACTAGAGTGTAGAACTGGTCCAGTGCCTCCCGACCCTTCTCAGTGGTCTTGAACACGTAGATTCCCTCCTCGGGTCTGTCAAGTTGTTCAAAGAGACCAGCCTCAACAAGGAACTGGAGGTCCTCCTTGATCATCTGTGTCTTTAGTCCTAAGTGTCGCATCAACCAGCTCTGCGTCCGTGACTCCCACACACATGCTTCAAGTAGTTCTACCCACCGCTCGTACTTAGTTCTCCGTGGACCTGGTGTCCAGGAACGTGGTCGAATTGTAGGCGGGTCCATCAGGGTTCCCTCCCATCTGAGTCTGTGAGCCCACTAGAGACCATCTTTTCCAGTTCTTCACCCCAAGCAATGAATCCGTCATAGAATCTGAGCCAACGACGGACAAGAATACGCCAGTAGAAGAAGACGAACCATCTTAGTATCAGTACAGCAATGACGAACACGAAGAATATCAGAGGAAATAACAGTGCACCACCAGTGATGAACTCGGGAATCAAGAAATTGATTATTAGAAAAGTGAACAAGACTCCTTGAAAGATGACCTCAGTGATCACCTTTCGTGTTAGATTTGAGAGGTGCCCTCGTACATCCTCTATTTCATTCTTTGATGCTAGGTCATCCAGAGTGTCAGCTGGTCGGAGGACATCAAAAATGAGAAAGATATACGATGCCAGACCCGAAGTAATGTGTTGCTCATCAAGAGTTGCTTCAATCTCTTTGAGAGTGGTTCCTGCTTGCTGAAGGGCTCCAAACCGCTCCTTAGCCGATCTGTATTGAATTGGTGCGATTATGATGGGAAGTATAATGATGACTGCAGCAATAGAGAGTAGTTCGAAGGGGAGACCCATCATTGCTATGACCAGAATGACCCAGAGGACAACAATGTACATCCCAAACACAGTGGAGAATATGTGCCCCATCAGGAACCTGTGACTTCTACGCATCACTGGTAGAATATCCCTCTGACGGTTCAATAATTCAGGAGGTCTGGGTTGACTAGAGTCCAAGACGATTCACCATTTGTCTGGAATTGTTTGAGATGGAGTAGGATATATACCCAATGGGAGGGGGCAAAAAAGTAATGAGAGAGGAGGGTCGAGAAACCCTCCGGGTTATTGATCATCTCTTTGAGTATCAGTCATGTCTTCAGATTTCCGACTTGTTGCAATCAGGGGGATTGCTGTGACCAGGAGCACACGACTAAGGTTTGTGGTCATCTCACCTAGGATTTGACCATCCATCATCAGCAGGGTTGCAACCACAACCAATACTGCTGCTACTGCTAGGGTTAGTTTGTTGAACTGAGTCATTTTGGTTCAAGTAAAAGGAGGAATGTTTAGTATATAATGGACTGTGGGAAAAAGGTCCATAGCTTCCAGATGGAACATAATGCAAGACATGCTAATATGCCAGAGAACTTAATTATCCAATGTACTCACAAATTTTGCCTATGACCTCTTAAGCGGGGACAACATAGAACGTGTAACAATGGTGCATAAAATGAAGCATGCCAGAGTAACAATTATAGTATTCATGATGCTGTTTGTCATTGGTTCGACACCTCTTGCCTTTGATAATATGACAGTATCTCATGAATATACAGAAGTTCAATCCAATGAACATGAATTAGCCTATACAACACATGATGCGATACGAATTTTCAACAATACTGACTTCATGTGGCAGGCAGGAAATGAGTCCTGGGCAGGTGATGGGTCTGAAGAAACCCCTTACATCATCCAGGGATACAACATCACCGAGGATGCTACTGCATCAATTGAGATCAGAGATGTGACGGTCTATTTTGAGATTCGAGATTGTTACGTCAGAGCTACAAATCCGAATATTGGAGGTGTTGTTCTATACAATGTGACTCACGGTCATCTTGAAGATTGTATCATCATGGATAAGAACACAGGGCTTGAATTAGACTATTGTGACGGCCTATCCATTGTAAACTGCACGATGGACAACAATGCAGATGGAATCACATTAGAGTACTGTAATGACACTACAATCACAAGCAGTTACCTCATAAACACAAGAACTGGATCTGGTTACTATCAGGACAATTCTCACAGGACAACAATAACTGGTAGCTATTTCACCGACAATGGCGACTACGGTCTAGAGACATATTATTCTGACCATTTCACCTTCACAGATTGTGAGGTTAGTGGAAACGACTATGCTGGGTTCCTTATTGAGAACTCTCATCATGGTCTATATCAAGACAACCTAGTCTTTGACAATCTTGACGAGGGATTCGTTGTCAGTAGTTCAGATTACGTTTCAATCATTGGAAATGATGTATACGATAACGATCGATATGGAGTCTATTTCTCAGATACTCAATATGGATTCATCTCACAGAATACTCTCAACAACAATACACTTGATGGTATTAGAATTGATGTTGGAGACCATTGTATTGTTGAACTGAATCAGGTCTTTGATAACGGTTGGACCAATTTCGGAGCTGGTGCAACAGCAGATGGTATTCTTGTGGGGACTGTAGTCAACTGCTCTGTTACTGGAAATACAGTCTACAACAACTCAATGCATGGAATTGAGGTGGATAGTGCCGTCAATTCAGTGATTCAAGACAATACTGTCTATAGTAACTTTGGTGTACAGGGAGAGTGTGGAATCTATGTTTCCACAGCTGATTTCAGTAACTTCACAGCTAATGTGGTCTACAATAACACTGAGAATGGTATGTACATACAGTATGCTGATGACTGTCTTGTAACGTACAATGTCGCTTACGAAAATGCAGTTAATGGAATCTACCTCTTCAATTGTAACAGGACCCTGCTATACTACAACGATTTTGCCTGGAACCCAACAAATGCATATGATCAGAGTGGGTCAACCCGAGAGAACTACTGGAACAGCACTATGGTTGGCAATTGGTACTCTGATTACAATGGAACAGAGACCTACAATATCACAGGGTCAGCTGAATCAGTGGATTGGCATCCCTCAGTGAGTCTTTGGGGTGGAACTGCTTCAGATGTAGAATACGAGCTTGGCTCAACAGGAAATGAAGTCGTTCTAGAGGCATCAGCATTGAATCCGGGAAACTTTGAGCTCTACATCAACGACGAACTAGTAGACACCATTACATGGAATGGTGAAGATGTCGAAGCCAATGTTGATGGTCTTGATGTTGGGATTCACAATATCTCCATCACGGCATTCCATATCTCAGGGCATAGCGTTTCTGGCAAAGCACAGGTGACGGTTGTAGATACAACCCCACCAGATTGGGTGACTCAACCCGAGGACCAATACTGGAATATTGCTGAAACATTGAGTTATCAGGTGAGTGCTACGGACCTATCTGGAATTGGTAGTTGGTCATTGAATGACACTCGATTCGCTATCGATGATGGGCTCATAACAAATACCACGACACTTCCTCTGGGAAGTTATGGGCTTCGTATCGGAGTCAATGACACCTATGATAACGAGAGGTCATTTGACATCCGTATTCTCGTGCTACCTGAACCGACGGTTCCTACCACAAGTTCGACTACTGTAACTACCATAGATACAACTACTTCAACTACAACTATAACAACTACTACTACACCTCCACCCACTGATCCGACAATGATTCTAATCATAGCTGGAGCAGGTGGAGTAGCAGTAATCGTCATCATTGTACTTGTGATGAAACGCAAGAGTTCTTAGACGAACAAGGAGCCTTGTGGCTCCTTCTCCTCCTTTTTATTGCAATCAACTAGACTTGACCATTTCTCAGAATCATGCAAATGAACATGCAGTTCAAAACTTGGCTTTAACACACACATATTCTGAATTTCGACGTACTTATAATTCACCAATGACCTAGTACTGAGACCATTCGTTTCATTTATGATTGGGAGAATGTGCTCTATGACCACCTCACGGGCTCTTGTGACAGTATATGTTACTTTGTTACTTCTTGTGCCACTAATGTCTACTTCTACCATGGTTATCAATCCATCATCGGAGATAGAATTAGAGAATGATTTAGGACTTGTTCAGGACGCATCCAAAATTCTTGAGATGTTAGATGATGAGGGAGTGAATTTTGATGTTGATGTACCACCTACGGGTATTCAGGAGATGTCATTTGGAGGGTTCATCAAGAATCTCGGACAGCTTCCAGATGAGTCCATCAAATACTATTTCTCTTCAAATACGGTTTCTGTTAGTTTTGGTGAGTCTAGAGTCGATTTCAGATTGTTAGGACCAAATGATGAGTCGATATACTTCACCATTACATTTCCAGGTTCGAATGATGTCATACCTGACGGGGTGAAGAAGAAGGTGCATGTAGTCAATTACATAATGAGTGATATGCAGATTGCAAATATACCAACCTTCGATGAGATTATGTTTCCTAACCTCTACGATGGGATAGACCTTCGATATTTCATGTCAGACAGAGGTCTCAAGTATGAGTTTCTTGTTCATCCAGGTGCTGACCCATCACAAATTAGACTCAAAGCAAGTGACTCGGTCTCCATAACTGTTGATGAGGCGTCGGTATCAATTAATCTTGAATCCAATGCTATATTCCAAGATACAGGTCTCAACGTCTTCCAAGCTGATGGAACGACAGTCAACACACGATTTACATCAGATCCAAGTATTCCAAACTGCTATGGATTCCATGTGGATTTATTCGATCACAGACAGACCCTAACCATCGATCCTTGGTTTCTTCCATTCAGTACATATGTGACCCATGGACTCGTTGGAGCTTCCCTTGAGGCTCTTGCAGTTGATGCAGATGGCAATTGTTATGTCACAGGATTTAGGTACGTCGTAGGTTTGCCTGAAAGGGAATGGGACATGTATATTGGAAAACATGCCCCAAATGGAACCCCTATCTGGAGCTCATACTATTACTTTTGGGGAACTGGAGAAGTTACAGAAGGAAGAGATATTGAGCTAGATGATCTTGGCAATGTGTATGTCTGTGGTACGACGAACTCTCACAACTTTCCGACCACTGTAGATGCCAATAGTACTTCCTACAATGGAGGGCAATCGGATGCATTCATTATCAGGATGAATGAAACAGGTGGATGGGAATATGCCTCCTATATAGGAGGAAGTGATATAGATTCCGCATTAGGGATTGCTTTACATCCCAGTACAAACGAAGTGTATGTTGTTGGTGGAACGAGGTCTAATGATTTCCCTATGCAAGATGCCTTCGATTCCTCTCAGGATGGGAATACTGATGGATATGTAGTAAAATTCTCTATGGACCTAAGTGATTTCGAATACTCTTCATTCTTGGGAGGAAATATGGATGACTATGCTGATGCGGTAGCGGTTGGTTTGAATGGATATTGTTACGTTGCGGGTAACACGAATTCATCTGATTATCCAACATCGGTGGGGTCATTAGATGCACTTCACGGTGGGGGGGACTGGGATGGATTCATTACTATTCTTGATCCTGATGGTCAAGGACTTAATCAATCAGCATATCTTGGTGGTGTAGGTAATGAGAGAGCACAAGATATAGTGGTTGGAGATGATGGTCGTTGCTATATTGTTGGATATACAAATAGCTCAAACTTCCCAATAACCTCTGAGCTTCAAAGCTATCATGCAGCCAATGATGGATTTTTGACTGTTCTATCAGAAGATCACGGGTCACTGGACATGAGTACATTCTTAGGCACTGATTCAGTGGATGTTGCTACCACAGTGAATATTGGACCGGATGATAAGGTCTACATTGGGGGAATGACGCTATCGGATAGTTTTGTGCAGGTCAATCCCTATGATGGGACTTACAATGGTGGGACCTTCGATGGATTCGTAATGAGAATAAATGCTGCATTGGATACTATTGAGTTCAGTACATATCTGGGGGGGGAAGATTCTGATCGAGTGTATGCTATTGGAGCTGATTCAAGCGGTAGCATCTTCGTGGCTGGAAGTACATATTCATCAAACTTTCCCCTTGTTCGGGAGTATCAGGATTATGGCTATGGATATCTAGCAAAACTAGCTGAAGACACCACTGACCCGGTGATTACTCTCAATAGCCCTGAAACCCTTCAGAAGATTCACGGCGGGATGCACATTGACCTTGATGTGACTGATGACTGGTTCATTGATACTGTCGTGTACAACTGGGACAATGGGGAAAATCTCACATTAGGCGAACCCTACAATATTCCTTGCACGTTTGAGGATACCTATACTCTAAGGGTATATGCAAATGACTCAGCTGGGAATGAGGTCAGTGTGATTTACAATTTCCTTCGTGGAAACACATACTTCCGATACAGCACGTTCTTAGGAGGTGGACCTTCAGATAATGCCTGGGCAGTTGTCTTGGATAGTGCAGGCAACTCCTATGTTGTTGGAGAAACCCTCAGTCCAAACTTCCCAACATTAAACGCATTCAATGACACTTGGAGTGGGGATGATGATATCTTCCTCACTAAATTCAGTATCACTGGTGAGATGCTATTCTCGACGTATATAGGTGGGTATGACTCTGACATTGCAAGGGATGTAATACTAGATACCTTTGGAAATATCTACATATGCGGACGGACAGAATCTGATACAGGATTTCCACTTGTTAATGCTCAAAATTCAACGTATGGTGGAGGAGCTTCGGATGCCTTCCTTCTGAAACTAGATAGTACTGGAGCTAATCTTCTGTTCTCTACATTTCTAGGAGGTGATTCTGAAGACGCTGCATATGGACTAGATTTGGATACCTCAGGAGATGTATACGTTGTAGGGTACACCACAAGCTATGATTTCCCAACGGTAAATGCATATAATGATACAAAAGGCAGTTTAATGGATGTCATCCTCACGAAGTATGATTCTACAGGACAGAATATTCTGTATTCAACGTTCATTGGTGGAAACGATGACGACTTTGCATATAACCTAGCAATCGATTCGGATGATTATTGCTATATCGTTGGAGCTACTGGGTCATCTAACTATCCAACAAACAATGCAATGAATTCCACGAATAACGGAGGATATGATGTTTTCATAACGAAGATAAAACCTGGAGAATCGGTTCTGAGTTACAGCACCTATCTTGGATCCTCAGGTCATGACATTGCACGTGATATTGTTGTTGACTCCTCAGGCCAAGCATTCTTTGTAGGTTTTGCAGAACAGGGGGACTATCCCCTGAGGAATGAGATTATGACATTTCAGGGTATCAGAGACATCATCATTACAGGAATAAACAGCACCGGAACTGGCACTATCTTTAGTACATACCTTGGTACAAGTAATTTTGATGAAGCAGAGGCCATTGTACAAGGTTCCGGAGGGCATTTGTATATCACAGGTTCGACATATGGAAATGGAATTCCAATGAGTAATGCATTAGATGCATCCCATAGTGGAAATTGGGACGTTGTTGTTGCACGTCTTACACCCACACATGATGGAATTGGATTTGCAACAATGTTAGGTGGACCGAACGAAGAGAAGGCTCACGGAATTGATGTCCATAGTGATGGTTCCATAATCGTGGTCGGACACACTAACTCAGAAACATTCCCAACTGAAGATGCATTTAATGAGACTTTTGCAGGAGCAGTAGATGCTTTTGTCACAATGATTGGATTCGATGTGAATGCCCCAACAATTGATGATCCTTCTGATTTCAACGTTCAAGTAGGTTCGATTGGAAATACTGTGATGTGGGCACCATATGACGCTAATCCTGACTCCTACACTCTGCTGGTTAATGAAGCTCGTTGGGACTATGGTGAATGGAGTCCTGATGATGATAACATAACAGTAGGAATAGACGGGCTGTCACTTGGTGGTTACAATTTCACCATCATTGTCTATGATGAAGGTGGTAACAGTGCTACCAGTACAGTCTGGATTACAGTCATCGATGATGATACGACTCCAATCATAGATGTGCCTGATGACATAACGTATGATGAGCTCTCCACAGGTCACTGGTTGACATGGACCCCGAGTGATGCTAACCCTGACACCTATGTGGTATATAGAAATGGTGTGGTAATTGATTCAGGTGTATGGGATGGCAGCCAAGTTGCGATCCAGATTGACGGACTGGATTATGGAAGCTACAACTACACGTTATGGGTCCAAGATATCGGAGGTAACACTGCCACAGACACAGCATGGGTATATGTCGTGGATGGTACAGCACCCACTATCAGCAGTCCTAGTGATATCGAATATGAAGAAGGAGACACAGGAAATCAGATTTCATGGACAGCCACTGATCTGCATCCAGTTTCATACGAGATTTTCATTAATGGGTCATCAATTGGGTCATATGACTGGACTGTAGATACAATCATAGTTTCAGTAGATGGCCTTGCTGTGGGAACACATTTAGTCACACTGACTGTTACAGATATTGGTGGAAATACTGCATCAAACAGTATATTGGTCATAGTCACTTCTGCATCTACATCTCCAACCACAACCACTACAACTACCACCACAACCTCCACCACAACTACTGCTACAACCACCTCTACACCTACTGAACCAACCACCACAACTACTACTACAACCACCTCTACACCTACTGAACCCACCACCACAACTACTCCTCCGCCCGAGGATATCACAATGATTCTTGTCATAGCTGGAGTAGGAGGCGTAGCCGTAGTCATCATCATTGTCATTGTGATGAAACGTAAGAGTTCATAGATTCACAAGGAGCCACAAGGCTCCTTCCTCTACTTTTTCTTCCGTAAACCTATCGCCTTGACCGAGAGTATCAAATAAGCAAGTGCTCAACAGGTTCTGGGAATGTGAAATATCATGTCGCAATGGGAACAATGGTTTCGGGGATTCATGAAGAACTGGCTCACTGCTCTAGCAGATAGTATGAGTAGATTGGATGAGTCAACTAGAGCTCAGTTCAAGTCAGCATTCAAAAAATTCCAGTCTTCTGAGATCGAAGGATTCTCAGAGGCGTGGATGAATCTTGATGATCCAGGATCTGTGAAGACGAGTGTATTAGAAGTTCTTGATGGAATTGAAGAGCCAAGTCCTGAGCAGATGGGTGAACTGAAAGAGTGGCTATCAATCCTTATGGCAACAATAGAGAAACAAGAACCAGAAACGAGAGCTCGCATTCTCTCAGTTTGTGGTGAGGCCTGTGCAGGACACGCAACTGATGGTTTCAAGAAGAACTGGGCTGAATCAGAGGGTCTCAAGGACTTCTTACAGAAAATGAATGCTAACGTGTTTCAGGGTCAAGAACTTCTTCGATGTGTAGACGAGAAGACCATTGAGGTCTCATATCCAAAGTGCCTTTGTCCTATTGTTGGATTTGGTCTAATCGACACTCCAACATTATGCAACTGCTCAAGTTCATGGTTACGTACAAACTTCGAAGCTGCGTTCGGTGAGTCTGCAGAAGTTGAAAAAGTCGATACAGTGCTTGCAGGTAGTAGCTGTTGTAGTTTCAAGGTCACGATGAAGTAAGCTCGGCAATTCAAAGTAAACCAGTTAATACTCAGTTTCGTTCCGCTTCGTCAACGACTCGAACCATTCAAACAACGAAGTGAAATAATGAAAGAGTTTAGAGTAAAAGGATCGTATCGTGAGATGGGCCTTTCTTTTGGTAAGACACTAGCCCAGTTTCACAGAAACTTCAAACCAAATGAGAAGCAGATAGAATTTGCACAACAATGCGAGGTAGCTGTAGAGAAATTTGCACCAGATATCCTAGACGAAATCAGAGGAATCAGTGAGGTCTCTAACACAAGATATGAAGCGCTCACGAGTATTATGTTATCACCTTGGTTCTATTTCGGATGCACACTCTTTGCAGTGAAGGGTGTTGACACAACTAGTGGCAGTCCGATATTCGTGAGACAGATGGACTGGTTAGAGAGCGACGTTGATGCACTGCATGTCATCCATGCAGAACCAGAGGGTGGATACAAGAGTACTGGCTTCAGTTTTGGGGACTGTGGGAGATATGGAGG
>JAEOST010000602.1 GCA_016840245.1 Candidatus Thorarchaeota archaeon | reverse complement strand
GATGAAGATTCTGTCCCTTACTCTTGTGCCGTGGCTTGTGAAGTTATGGTCAGATACCTTGCTTGATGGTAATCAAAATCTGAAGAAACAATATCATTCAGTACTTGGTGAGTTTGAAACAGATTCTGTTGACTTTGAAGTAGCAGATACGAAACTGGGTAAACTGACTGAAGTTGAACCTACAATATTGGAGAGATTTCGCTTCAGACCATCCGAAGGTGGAACTGGTAAGGGATTCGTTCCATCATCTGGTATTGGGATAAACTCTCGTAGACTGTACCGAGGGCCAAACAAGGTCAAGACTCAGACAAGAGTGTTTCAAGTAGAGATTGAATCTGAAAAGGTGAGCGTATCGCAATTGGTCTATGGGGTGATCTATACTCAAGATAATCACACACACCAGTGGATTTCACTTGAAGACAGTGAGGATCCATCACGTATTCTGATAGGCTGTTTCAAGAAGAAAACTGTATACAATCAAGAGATATTCTGGTCAGAGCAGGATATGGGAATCGAACTCGTAGACAGTATTGATGAGATTCTCGACATGTATCCAAGAGTCTTTGTCTTTACCGGAGTTTATGACTCTCTAAACGCATGGGAGATTGATTCGGAGTATGGTGTTACTGATTTTATGGGTCAATATGAATTCGTCAAAAATAACACCGGATCAATAGGAAGACTTCTTGCATTCTTAGAGAAACAAGAAGTGATTTCAGAACCGCCTAGACCTACTGGTAGTCTTCCTGATTCTGTCCTTCAGAAGTCAAAACAAGTCTTCAAGAAGGAACTTCAAAGATGGAAGACTGCTTCGAGTACCAAAGTCAGGCTCGAATCATTGGAGAGTACATGTAGAGTTTTGTTCACGTCTGAAGGGAAGATACTGCAGGAGATAGAGATTGAAATCCTTCCAGATCTTATCGAGCTATTGAGATGGCCATTACGTGAAGGCAGACCTCTACGTACTGATTCTGGGACTTACATTCGATGGAATGTTTTCAATGATATCGAGTATGAAGATTTTGAGATGCTAAGAGTATTAGTAGAAACCAGCTCACCAGATGTGGAAGTGGAGTCTATCCCCACATACATAAGCGAGTTCCTCAATCCTATTGAAACAATTGAGGTTATTGTTACCCATGATGATGTATTATGCCCTCTACATGCAGACAAGAAAGAACATAGTGCATGCTGGCGAATAGAAGTGAACAGTGTGGTTCCTCCTGATATTGTTGAGAAGTTCCAAGGAGTAAAGACTGGTAAGACTTTGTACCGACTTCTTGCACCGGGTCGCATCTGGACAAACAATCTCTATGGACTGAAATTCTCTTTTGACCCACAACCGGGATCCTCAGAGTGCTTATACTATCAAGAAGACACTTGGATACGCCGTCTACTCAAAAATCAAGGTATTAACCTTCCACAGGTACCATCTGGTTCTTATCTGAAAATACATGACGAAAAGTGGCAAGTTAGTGTCACATTACATGACAACTACATAGAGTGGTCAGCATGCTCTACTCTTACAGGACTTTCTCATAGTCAGTACTCTACTACAGATAGGTTAGATTTCCGGAACAATCTCAATGAAGAAATTTCTCGTGTACTTGAGATGATTACATTCCATATTCCAATAGAAAAGATACACAATCTAAAGGAAAATGAGGAAACTATTAGAAGTAAGCTTCAGGAATATGGATTTGGTGAAGAAAGTCCTTCTTGTAAAGTACTCTTGACTCAATCCGATGACAAAATCGTATTGATTCTAGAGGAAGAGGTTTTTGGAAAAGAGATTGAGAAGATAACTTACCTAGTTGGAACTGAAGATGATAGAGATGAGATTGATACTGGTCTTACCTATACTGTCTATGAAGGTCATCTTGCAGAGTATAACATTCGCAACTTGGATGAGTTTGATAATCAATTAGAAAGAATATTGGATAAGGTATAAGTGAAAGACCTAAACCCTGCGCCTTTAACCAAGCTGGGCAACCTCCGCGTAAGGTTTCGTGACAAATGGTTTCGATATAACCATTTTGGCACGTTCGAAAATCTAGTCCTTCTTATCCCATGTGTGATCGCATCTTGGGCATCGAAGATATCTTCTGTATTCGCCGCCAGCTAGTGGCTCCCTCTTTACAAGAGCGACATCTTTGAATCCACACTTGGGGCAGTTATCTGTCATTGTCTTTGCTCCTATGGTCATGTCTGAAATAGACAATATCTAGTTTGTTATGAAGTAGTAACAACTAGACGCTAAAAACCTATGAAAAAACTTCCAAACATGACCTCCTCTTACATTTTTCATAGATTTTGGCTCTAAATCTTGATGATCACTATTGCAAGGATCAGGAACATGAACACCACTGCGATGGTAGAGAAGTACCAAGGTGTGGTAGTGGGGTCGTTAAAAGCACCCCATAGAGCAAGCAGCACAAGTCCTGTTGCCAGTATCCTTACAGGTTTAGACCCAAGTAGAGCCTTTCCAAATTCCAGTAGTTTTCCAATCATTTTCTAATATTTCTCCCAGCGAAATACCCTGAAACAGATAGTCAATTCTGAATGTAATAAAGTTGTATGACGGTTTTTCCGAGCTAACTGTGTTTTGTACGTATTTTGAACACAAAGTTCTATCCACGTCACAAGCTTTTTATTAACCACCTAGGATGTCGGCGAAGTTCTCAGGCAGTCCTCTACCTGAGAATGTACTGTGATTCTTTGGATAATCGCTAATTATCCAAAAATGAGTGTGATGAACAAATGTCCTCAAGAAGCAGACAAGCAGCAGCAAGGACCCGAGATAAGTGGAGAGAGAAGGTCTGGTATCAGATTCTCGCACCATATTATTTTGATGAGAAAGACATTGGAAGTACTCCAGCTAGCAATCCGGACCTGCTCATTGGTAGAACTGTACAGCCTACATTATACGACATTACTGGAAACTTCGACCAAGTTCACGTGAAGTTGAAGTTCAAGGTTCTTGAGGTCGCTGGTCAACAAGCCAAGACTGTATTTCATGGTCATGAATGGAGCTCTGACTATCTCCGAGGACTTGTACGAAGAGGAACTTCAAGAATTGATTGGATCGGCCCAATCTTGACCAAGGACGATTATCTCATGCGAATCTCTGTGATTGTCTTCACCACAACACGTGCCAAGACAAGTCAGGAGCACTCGGTAAGAAAAGAAATTGAGAAGGTCATCCGTGCTCACGCAAAGAAACATGTCTTTGATGAGCTTGTCCAGAAAGTCATTCTGGGTGAACTTGCAGCAGAAGTACATGAAGAGGTCAAAAAGATAATACCGATTCGTGAGTGTGAAATTCGCAAGAGCAAGGTGCTGAAGGGACCTGAAGAAGTTAAGGCTCGAAGAGCTCGACTTCGTCGAGGTACAGCAAAAGCTGCAACCACCTAAGAGCAGACCCCCCATTGCATCCATCTTTTATCTCAATTAGAGGATACTAGTCATCGTTGATTCCCTCTATCTTGTAGAGAGCTTGAAGAAGAAGTAACATAAGATTTGCAAGGCTGGTCAGTGATTCCGTATCATTTTCATGTTCAATTAGATCGTTTAGTGACTTGAGCTTCTTGAGAAGCGTCACTCGCAGTTCGGGAATCAACGCCTTCACGGCGTAAGACTCAGCTGCTTCATCTGATTTTACAATGACTATTCGTCGATCGCATTTGGCGCAATAGATGTCCTCACCCACCTTCAGGAGTGGTGACCCACATTGCGGACAGGCATCTGCAAGCATTGTGGCTCCATGTCGGAGTAATTCTGCCATCTTCTTGACTGGTGCATCCTTGTTATCGGCCATTGTAGACATCCAATCTAGTTCGGTTTCCGATATAAGATATAGTGTGATTGTATCGATTCTTTTGTGACAAGCTCGGTACGTCGAATGAAAACGTTGATATGGAATTCACAGGTTTCTGTTACTGTTCATTCGCACTCCAGTTGTGCGTAAAGACAATTTAGAGGTGAGTCCAGATGGACCCCGAAACGCAGAGGAGCATAGACCAGTCTAAACATCTGCTTAAGCAGATTTCTGAAGATTCTTCAGTCCCCCGTAACATAAGACGTGCAGCCAATGAGGCAATTGCAGTCCTTGAGAACGAAGCGGAATCACCCGCTGTGAGAGCACAGAATGCCATCTCAATATTAGACGAACCAAGTCAAGATCCAAACTGTCCAAACCATGCAAGGACAAAGATTTGGCATGTGTCCAGTCTACTTGAACCGATTCGCGATTAGAGTTGTAGACCTCACCATTAGAGGCCGGTTGCTGATGACAGTTCTGGCACGTAATTGTCCGGGCTAGTGTTTGGATATGGATATAATCAAGGCAAGAATCAGGGGAATTTATTCGCAGTCGCTGACACAAATCATGTTACAAAATCACTTTGAGATAGTTCAGCCTATGCCTGAAGTGGCAAGAAGATTTGGTCTACCATTTCGTGGAGATATTCCTGATGTGGATATCTGGGATCGAAGCGACCTCCAAGGAATTGTTGCTATTGCATACGAGTCAATCTTGAGCCGACTGACTGATGTTCTTCGAAGGCGCTTAGGATGGGTAATAACCAGAACACCAAGGGTTGCAAAAAGTTCAATCTACAAAGGCATTGTTCAGGGAAGAGATGAGAAGACTGGGCAGACCAGAGTGGATCTAGGTGAAATTTCAGGTCTACTTCCTGAGAGAGGACTCAAACGGGGAGAGTACCTAATGGTCCAGGTCAGAGCCCATGATTACGGTCGAAAAGCTCCTGTACTTTCATCCAGCATTACAGTCCCAGGTCGTGCCGCTGTACTCCTACCCGAACCTGTTGTTCGTCTCAGTACGAAGATTAAGGAGTCAGAAACCAGAAAGACTCTCACATCACTTGGCTGGAAGATTCGTGATCATACAGACCATTGGGGCATACTCTGGCGAACTGCTGCTGAGAGGCTTACCGAAGAGGAACTTCATGATGAGATTGATGACTTGCTTGATACAGCACAACAGGTATACAAGAAATTCTCTGATATGAGTGATACCGGATTACTATTTGAAGGCACCAGTAATGCGGATATTGAGTTTCCTGCCGAAGTGAAGGATGCATTGGACAAGACTAGAGCAAAGATAAAGCCTACAATCAACCGACATCACTTCTTCAAGAGTGCTGGATACGCTTCTCTCGTTGACCTTGCAGAAATGGTGATTGAAGAACGTCCTGAAGAAAAACAATACATCACTTCCAAGTTAGAGAAGGTCTTCAATCGTGATATGCCGATAAAAGACGACCCGATAAATATCGAGCATGTCAAACTTGATGGGCGTAATATTGTTCTCTCAAGAGGAAGGGTAGTAGATGTTACACCCCAAGGAATCAAGATTAGACGCCAATTCAGATATACCAATAGAAAACTCAAAATTCCAGTAGACTATCCAGATAGTCCAGATGTTCCACGGGACGAGGGAGATTATGCCATCACGGAAGTAATCCCTGGTTCTATTACACTTATGACTGATTATTACTCACGCCAAGGTGAGCTTAAAGGCACATACATCAATGTCAATACAGGTGTTGAGGTATATCCCGGAAATGGGAGCAGCCCCGGGCGTATTCGGTATGTGGACCTAGAGATTGATGTAGTTGCTCCGAAGAATAATGAGATTCGTATCATTGACCAGCATTTGTTGAAACGTGCTGTACAGCGCGGGTTCATTACAAAGGAAATGGCAGATCAGGCAAGAACCAAGGCAGAAACCGTCTTCGAAGAAGCTAATGAGAAGAGGTTACGGGGCTAGTCCACTCTCAGTGTGATAATGGACCTCACTTTTCTATAGTGTCAATGGTTCTCAGTGACAAGTCGATTGCACTCATCAAATCCTCGATTGTGCCTCTGAAACTATCTATCCCTCTGTCAGATTCTACAATGATATTCATTGTATTTTCTTCAATCTCGACATTGATGCTGAGACCAGGTGGTAGCGGAGTATTATCTGGAGAGATCGCATCCCGGACCTTGGAAACGATATCAACTGTCTGAAAGACAAAGCCGATTCTTGCACGCAATCTAATCACTACTCCTTAATTTTCTGATAGCCTTGAGAAGTATGTCTACCGTTTGTTCAGATGTATCGAGAATCCTGATTGATTTTTGCGACGTAGAGAT
>JAEOST010000601.1 GCA_016840245.1 Candidatus Thorarchaeota archaeon | reverse complement strand
ATCATGATTCATTTCTCTGCGCGACCTATCCCTACATCCACATGGTAGAGGTTGACAAGCGTACCCAGGAGGATGGGTATTGGGGCTATGAGGCATATGACTCCTGGACGAACTGGCGAATCTTCGAGGCATGGTCGATGTCCTTGGAGTACGGTGACGTTGACCAAGATGAGAAGCCAGAGGTATTCGTGGGATCGTTCGACAACAACCTAGTTGTCTTTGAACAGGTGGCAAAGAACACTTACAGACGGTCATTCAGATCGCAGGACTTCTTCCTGAACGAAGTCGCGGGAGCAACATCACCATTTCAGATAAACATCTTCGATATGGTCATTGGCGACCAAGACCAAGATGACAGGCAGGAGATAATACTTGCAAGTGGACTCAATATCTATGTCTTTGAGGTTGTAGGTAACGATATGTATGATCTAGTCTGGGTCTCAGATCCACTGGCCTTCTGGGTGGAGGGTCAGAGTGCGGATGAGGACCCAACTCCGAAGATACCCTTCGTGGTTACAGTGGATGATGACCTTGATTCAGATAATAGGTCAGAGATCATAGTTGGTGCCCAAGACTTCCTGGTCATCTTTGAGAACGTTGGTGACAACAACTACACCATGGTTGCAAACTATGAGTTTGAGGTGCTTGAGCTGGGCAATCCATTCATCCGCGACATCAAGACTGGTGACGTCAATGAGGACAGAGTTCAAGTCATTGTCATAGTTGGAACAGAGGACATGATCAGCGGAGGCGACTTCTATTCAATGGGTTGGGCTCGATACTACACAAATGTAGTAGGAGAACCAGGTCCAGATGACAACAACTACACAGAGTTCCACAGAGACCAAGATCTGGAGTCTGCTTACTGTGTCGATATAGCAAATCAGGATGCAGATGTGTGGTTGGACATCTTCATCGGTGCAGCTGATGGTGTTAACATCTACGAATTCGATGATAGTGGAACACCCAAGTTTGAGAAGCTCCTACCCACTACTGAACCAGTGTATGCTGTAGTAGCAGGTAACACAGATGGGGACAGTTGGTATGAGGTTGTTGCTGGAGTTGGAAAGAACATCACGGTGTTTGAGCAGAACTATACCGTAGTCGATAGAGGCCTCCATATGTACGAACCAGTTTGGACTAGTGGAGAACTCCATGAGAGAATCTCAGATATCAAGCTGGGTGACTCCAATGTCAATGGTCGTACAGAGATCATCGCGACTGCATTGAAGGGCTATCTGTATGCCTATGAGTGGATCGCGAACTCTTCAGCTGTTCCAATAGGTCCACTCTTTTACACAGCGTCAACACTCTCTGATTCGGTCGTTGAGTCAGAGTCCTCAATCAGTAATATCATGGCATTCTTGGATGACATCCACATGGACCTTGAACGGTTTCTACAAGACAGAACGAGGAGGTTTAGCATCTGCTAAGGAGGTTTGAATCATGAAGAAGAATACAAAGTATCTGGTCTGCTTAATGATAGTATTTGGAATCACATCGGGGATTATGACTCCTCCAGGGCAGCTTGCCATTGCCGCTGTCTTTGACTCGGACGCTCTGAGAGAGCATCTACTGGACTTCATTGATGCATGGCAACTGACCACAGAACGGGATCAAGGTGAGTACATGAATGAGGTGCGTGCATATGCAGATACTGTGAAGAAATTCTCGCCAAGTCAGGCTGGTTTCAATTGGCATCATACATTCAATTTCACGAATAATCCCAAATACTTTGGTCCTCTCATAATGGAACCAGAGGAGGTTGGGGATAACCTTCGAAACTATATGTTTCAATTGCTCTATTCTGATATTCAGGCAGCATGTGAGGTCAGTGTCCTCGATATCATGCTCACAAGAGTCTTCGATTCTCTGATAATTGATTGGTTAGACCTTTCCGCAGAAGGTTTCTGTGGAGGGTTCTCTCAGGCGGCAAGGGACTACTATAATGATCCTGCCAAGATCCCATTGGGACGTAACTATGCACATCTACTTCCAGACCCAGATCCGGACCCTGATATCTCTGAACAAAACGGAGGTGACGTGTCGGAGGCAGCTATCAAAGAGTATGTTCTTTGGAAGGGGTCAGCTGCCTTCTTCAATCCAAATCATCTTCTCAATTTCATCAAGATATTTCTTGGCATCCCAGGACCACAGGGAGGAATAACCAACTCGCAAGAGCTTCAGAAAATAACGCAAGCCATGCTCCCGAGTTCACCACACTACACTCCTGTTGTGGTACTCTTAGCGGCACCATGTTGGGAGTCTGCCTCAGCAACCAGTTCTCACTTCGTGACTGCAATTGATTATGAGTCGCTTAGTGATGGGTCCATCAAGTTGTACATCTATGATAATAGAGAGCGATACGATGAGGATCGAGCATTATATGATGACTGGATTCTATTCGATCCCGAAGGAAACTTCCAAGGAACCCACGTGAATTACAATGACACATTCTCAAGAATCTCATTCTATCCCGAGACAAGCGAATACAACAGCATTCTCACTGCTCTGATGGATCTCCTCCCACAGGTCATTGGAATGGGTATCTTCAGCCCTGTAGATATCGCAGTCACTGATCCCCTAGGTCGTACCATCTCAATCGATGAAGATGGGCAAACTCAATATGAGTTTCCAGCACTAATGGCAGAACATGAGGGGGAGAAGCAATTGTTGTTCCCATTCGCTCCAGGACTACCATATACAATCAACCTGACTGGGACCGATGTCGGTGAATACAGGATGGAGGCCAATAGGGTTGTTGATGGTCAGATAGTGACTGAGAATGTTACTGGTGAAACTGAACCAGGTCAGAACGATGTCTTCACTGTCACTCTGGATGAGGCAGGAATCAGTATTGCAGAGATTGGAGTCTACCTTGAAGCTCCAACAATTCTCTCAGGTTCTGCGGTCGGGTTAGAGTGGTCACAGTACGAGGGTTCAGACCCATTCGAAGCTTATGAGGTGTACTACTCAGAGAAGCCAAATGAACTTGGTACTCTTTATTCGACTATAGAAGATGTCACAACTACATCCACAACAGTAGGTGGTCTCACAGGGGAAACAACCTATTTCTTCTCAGTCAGAGTTGTGACAAGTGGGGAAAATATCTATGACTCAAATAAAGTTGGAGCAACTCTTCCCGAGGACTTCACGCTCCTACTGTATCTTGCTGTAGGTATCGGTGGGTTTGCAGTTCTCCTATTAGTGATAGTAGTCTTCAGAAGAAGAAGAACAACATAGCAAATACAACCTTGAGTTGTAAGCTCCGAGACGGGGGGAATAATCCCCTCGTTTCTCCTACTGACAATTTGACCAGTGTAACCACTCTGGGAAATTTTTACCCTACCATATTTTATTAGTACTAATATCGTAATGTTTATTAGTACTAATAGATTTGGATGCATTGAGTGAATCAAATATGCCTCGTCACAGAGAAGACATCTACAGCTATACCATGCGTGTAATCACAAATAGAAGACCGGATGGCAAACAACAGTACAAGGTGACTCTACCCAAACCTGTTGGAGACATGGCAATCTCAGTCAATCATTTGGTCACAGGAGAGTTCACCATTAAACAGCTGCCAGATTTCGAGCAGAGAGAACTAGTATTCGAGATCTTGTTTCATAGAAATCCCCCAGAATCAGACCAAGAAAAGCTACATAATGCAGACTGGCAACCCCTTAGTTGTCCTTATTGTGATAAGAAAGCAGATCCATTGACATTTCCAGAGGGAGCATACCCGATCTCATATAGACAGACCCATTCATGTGGATCAATCTACTATGCAGACCGCAGTGACAGAAGAAGCAAGAGAGACTGGGATGACATTCCTGGAACAGGTAAAGATTGGAAGATTGTCCACAATTACCACATTCAGTTTGGGATGGTAGCAAAAGGTCTGTCACCGGATTTCGATGTTGTGGATGATGACGACAGATTGGTCCATGTGATTTTCCGAAAGTCTGGAACTCAAGATTCGACGTATCCAACATTCAAGAGGTAATGATCTGGACAGCTATTCACCACTTCGAATGAAGTCGTCTCTGAGCATTCCATATATGAGCGTGCCTGAATAGGTTCCATCTGGATTCATCTTATTCTTTCGAAAGTGCCCCTCTTTGGAGAATCCGCACCTCTCTGCAACCCCAATACTCCGAGCGTTTGTATCATCACATTCACT
>JAEOST010000600.1 GCA_016840245.1 Candidatus Thorarchaeota archaeon | reverse complement strand
GCTGCACAACCTATATTGGCTGCTGCTAGGACAATCCTGGCCTGCTGGCCTTTCATGTCAATCCCACATGCTCCACGTTTGTCTCCAGACAAATCACACTTTCCCATTGTACAAAGGCAACACACCTGACAATAGGGCATGTAAGATGGCTGGTATTTCGTGAGAAGTTTATGATCCCACGACCGCAAAGCTGTTGGACTGGGTTTGGGGGTTGGGCCCATTGGCTCATCCCATTCGTCATCAATGAACTCCCCAATTTTTACTTCGAGTCCCTTGAAACGACCTAGTCCAGTATCAGCTTCATCTGCTTTGAAGTGTACTTTTTTCTTCATGGCTCGCTCAGTTCCTGTGCGTGGTGTATCTGCCAAACGCAATTGCCCATTAAAAAGTTATGAATTTCGAGCGCACTTAACGTAGTTATGTATGAAAAATGGTCTTAACTCAACGATTTTTGTTCGTTTCAGATACTAATTCCGAATGAGGAATTGCTTTCAAAACATACGGGTGAATGAATTCAGAGGTTAATGTCCCAAACTAACCAATTGTTTTTTTATTTCATTAATCGCTTTCATCGCGGGTGAATTAGAATCCAAGTCGATTGGTGCCACACCCTTCCGGTCAGCAGCTCGAATGGTTTCATCAAGCGGGACAATACCAAGTAATGGGATTCCTTCATTCTCTACTCTCTCGCGTATCATCTCTTCGTCTTCAGGAGTTGCGACTTTGTTACCAACCGCGTAGACTTTTCCAACTCCAATGTCAGCAGCCAGTGTCTTGATTTTACCCAGAATATCTAGAGACCTTCGGCCGGGTTCAGCTACAACAACCAACGCATCCATTCCACGAGTGGTACCACGACCAAGATTCTCAACACCAGCGTCCATATCCATGATGAATGCTTCATCAGACCCAATCACGAGATGGCGCATCAGGGATTTGAGAAGAGTTGCTGACGGACACATACAACCAGATCCACCCAAATCAACTGTGCCAGCAACTAGAAGACTGACATTGTCGGGAGCTGAGATAGCAAACTTCGCGGCCAAATCATCCACCATCGGATTCAGTTTGAAGACCCCTGTGGAGGTTGGACCGACCTCTTTGATGGCAAGCCGTTCTTCAACAAGCTCAGCGTTCTCAGTGAGGGGTACTATCGTGTCTGCAACTTCTGAGGGTATTCCTAGTGCAGACCAGAGGGTGTAACTTGGATCAGCATCAACGGCTAGAATCTTCAGTCCATCTCTACCAAGTAGTCTAGCTAGAGTGCCAGCTACTGTAGTCTTACCAACACCGCCTTTTCCTGCAACAGCTATCTTCATTCTACGAATCTCCTTTATTTGCTCTCTTTGTTCTTAACAAAACCGTTTAGTTTGGACAAAATTCCAATCATACCTTCAGACACTGCATCTCCAGTCCATGAACCAAACTCAACCTGTTGATTGTCAAGACGAATCATTGTGCTCTTAATCCCAGTAATGATATCTGGAGTGTGGATAGATATCTTGGCTTTCTTGTCAGTGAGGGTCCCTGGACGACCGATATAGACAAGATTGGTCTTTGCTAACGCCTTTGCTGCTGAACCTGGTAGCATTGCAAGTGCATCATCACCGACAACAAGAACAGTATCAAATTCACCCTCAACAATCTTCTGCAGGATGTTTGAAGTCTGTGTCAATTTCTCTCCAGCAATCTGGATTACGCCCATCGCGTTACTCTCAGGGAACATGGGTAATGCGAAGGCTTTCTTCCCAGTCCCTCTAATTGCTTCAAGAAGTCCTGCAATAGCAGTAAGATTCTCTTCAGCCTTGCCAGAATTGAGAATTCCTCTTCCATAGAATATCACAGTACAATCTGATTTCTGAAGTCCTCTAACAAGACCTAGAAGTTCTTGAGCTGGGATGCCCTGAACTGGACCTGTAATTGATGAGGTCCCACTAACTTCTGCGGTGAGAGCTTCTAGCAACTCACGGTCACCCCCAAGCGAGATCACTAGTCGATGATTTGCCATCTTCATGGTTTCAGTCTCTCGAACGTCCACGACACCAATAGTCCGACTCTCAATACCTTCGGGGATATTCTCTCCTCTAGGTAGTACAGCAAATCGACTTGGATGTCTGTGAAGACTCTCGGTGGGATCAGTTCCCCAGTAGATGACAAACTCACCGTTATTCCTTACATATTCAAGGTCTATTTCCAACTGTCCGGTGTGGATATCATGATTTAATGCTTGAACAGAACCTTGACTCACTGAAGAAGCAAAAATTCCTCCAAGATTCTCAGTCAATGAGAGACCCTCTTTGATACTTTCATTGGATGCTGTAGTCCACCCAAAGAGTAGGGATTGTTTGGCGGATTTTAGAACTTCACTTGCTTGCTTAACATTCTCATCCACTGAAGCAGAATCGGTACGAGTTTGTAGTGACTCTGATAGATGTGCGTGACCCAACCTACAAAGCCCTAGAGAATTGACGGTATCACCCTCTACATCAGCGGATACATCATCACAGAGCAGAGAACATCCATTGCATACTAGATTCTTCACTTGATTCACCTACCAGATCTCAATAGCATCAGTACAGCAATATTGTTCACAGACTCGACAATTGAGTCGGTCCGGTGGGAACCTTCTGCATTTTTCCAGATTGATTATCTTTGAGATGCCATTCTCCACTCTAAACACAGTATCAGTACCCATTGCAGCCTTCCCCTCAGCGGTTGGTGGTTCTGCTGCTACATCCACAGGGCAGACTACAACACAATTTCCACAGCCCGTGCATTTGTCCTCATCAAGCTTTACTCCAGTTTCTGCTGCCGATTGAAGAGGAGCTACCATCTCGCGGATCTTGGCTAAATTCTCTTCGAAGCCTTCTTCCAAAAGTGGAGGACAGCCATCAGGAGAAATATCCCCAAGTGCAAGCTTAGTTGCAAAAGCCATGCATGTCTTAGGCTCACACAATCTACAATTTGTTTTTGGTAACAGGTTATAGAGTTCCATCGGACTGAG
>JAEOST010000061.1 GCA_016840245.1 Candidatus Thorarchaeota archaeon | reverse complement strand
GACCTCTACGAGATAGAGACCTCAATGACCGAGCCTGACAATCCTGACTCAGACGCAGACGGAATCTCGGATGGTAAAGAGGTCTTAGAGTATGGAACGAATCCAAATGAAGAGGACAGCGACTCGGACGGTCTTACGGATGCCTTCGAGATATTCAACGGGCTTGACCCACTTCTTGCGGACTCAGATGGAGACCTCCTAAACGATGGTCTAGACTTCGACCCACGAACACACTGGCTGTTCCCAGGAATTGGACTCATAGTGGCACTGTTCTTTGTGGCAGTGATTGGAAGGCGTGTACGTGAGCGACTGGCAACCCGCGAGTTCGTCACCGAGGCTGAGCCTGCAAGCCTAGGATTGGAGCCGGGCATGGATGTTGTAGTGGAGTACAAGATTCGCGAGGGCAAGGTCATATTCGGTGTGGCGGTACGTAATGGTTCAGTGAACCTGATGCAGAATGTCCAAGTGACACTTGGAGTACCTGACCTGACAGATACCATAAAGAGCGAGAACATTGGCACAATAGATGCCGATAGTACCTCCGTCGTTGAGATAGAGTTCGAACTTCAACCCGGTGCTGAGGGCGAGCTTGTGGGCATGATGGAGTATGACAGTGCTGAGGGTGAGCACAGGATAGTGAACCTGAGGCCAGTCAGAATTGTGGCATAGAATCATGATTGTGAGGTGTCCGGTTCGGGCATCTCAGGTTCTCGTCGAGACCTCTGATAGATAACTAAAGCCAGTAGTGCAATACTTGAGAGAGCAAATGCTATGAAAAGCATAGGATATACATCATAGACTCTCACAAGCCCTGAAGAGAAGACAAGAGTATCTAATGTTGTGTTGGTCCAGCTCTCAGAGGCTCTGTCAATGACACCATCTGCCTTCGAATAGACAAACTCTTGGAACATGGTGACATCCTCATACACCACTGTGTAATTTACGTTCAGCTGAGTCTCAGTCTCGACAATGGTTGCATCTGGATAGTTCAGTATAAACACAGACTGGAGATAGGACCAGTTTCCTATGGGAAGAGGGTGCAGATAATGAATCAGCCTACCCGCAGCAACTGATTCACTATGTCTCAGGATGCTATAGCTTACGGATGTATCAATTTCATAGGTCTGCAATACATCCAATTCAAGGACTGTCAAGGTGAGTGTACCAGAATATGTCACGTTGTTCCAGGGATGTCCAGTAGGGAATGGATCTCCCTCATACTCCCATCGGTAAGAGACCTGTGTTCCTTCTTGGATGCCCCATCTGATTCCATAGTCCTGGCCGATAGCAAGAGGTGTAAGATACAGAAAAACGACAGACAAGACTAGGAGTAGTGTGTATCTAGACTTCATATCCACCAGACAAGCATTAGTACATTGCCTCAGATAAAGATGTCATTCTTCCAATCAAACACACTGTTACTAAGATTGATAAGTCCAAATGGCGATACGAGTTACAATAGCACACAAACAGGTTCGAATAGGTATGGAGACCGAGGAACTCCTGAGCGCAGTACGTTCAAAGCTCGAGTCCATTGGTGTAGAGGAGGAGATACAACCGGAGCGGATTCGTCCTGTCGCTCTTCATTCAAGGGTAAGAAGGGAGCTCAGTGAGCTTGAGGGCGAGCTCCAGCGTAGCCTAGAGGCTATCAAGTACGATCCTCGTGTTCCTGAGCTGATTCTCAGCCTTGCTAATATCCATCTAAAAGAGAGTAACTTCGCCAGAGCAATCTTTCTGTACGAGATTACACTGGGCATGAATAGTGAACAGCTATCTGGATGGATACACATGGGCCTCGCATACATGAAGGGGGGTTATCCCAAGGAGGCGGTTAGTTGTTTCGGAAGTGCACTGGCAATTGACTCCAAGAGCGTCGATGCCATGGTCTACATGGCATCTGCACAATTAGACATGGATGACCTTGATGGGTGCTGGAAGAATTTAGAGGCCGCCGTAAAGATCAATCCTGACAGCGGACGTGCTCTATTAGTAAAGGGACTCTACTTTGAGAAACAAGGAAATCTCCGAGGTGCAGTGTCCTGGGTCCAGAATGCCCTGTCAATTGAACCAAGTTTTCTCCCAGCATTGATGGAGCTGGGTCGTCTTCATATGATACAAAAACAATACGATATGGCGACCATGGTACTTGAACGCGCGATTCGAATGGACCATGAGCAGCCCTATGCTCTGATGCTCTTCGGTGATGTCTATTTCCAAGTTGCAGAATACGAACAGGCTCTCCATTATTATGACCGAGCGGTCAGTGTGAAATTTGATGATCCCGTTATTTGGCTCAAGAAGGGTGATACTCACAAAATCATGAAGTCATTCAAGGAAGCATCCGATGCTTACCACAAAGCTATCAATGCAGACCCGGAGTCCATTGAGGCCTGGGTGAAGTGTGGAGGGGTCATGCTTTTGATGGGAGACAGCGGTACGGCTCTTGAATATTTCAACACAGCCCTAGCATTGGAACCATCAAATGCAGATGTTGCTCACAAAAGGGGACGACTCCACTTCTCTCTAGACAAACTTGAAGAAGCTCTGGCTGATTTTGACTCAGCCTTCTCCACTGATATTGAGAATCCCGAACACCTCTACTATCGAGCATTGATTCTTGAGAAACTTGACAGGAATACAGAAGCAAGACGAACATGGCATGTGGCTGCATCTCTGTATCAAGAGATGGGTAATGAAACAAAATCTGCTGAATGTACAGCCAGAGCAAAGCGTCTGGGTTAGATTCTTTCTCTCATAGTTTCATTCTAATTCTATGTTGTAGAAAAACAAAAGGAAGAGCCTTCTATAGTAGAAGATATCTGATTTGTGACTCCAGCGAGAACCATTTAGCAAATCTCAGTATTTTAGGAAAAAGGTATAACAAAGCTCTTCTCTTTCTATCCGGAGATGATATGCAATGAGGAAATGGTTAGGAACTTTGTTAGTGATATTGATTGTCACATTAATTTTCCCTTATTATCTTTCAATCATAGATGTAACAGCGAAGGAAAAAGTGAATCAGCAGACACGGATATTATCTGACCTGACGGAACATACAGCTATAGTTATTTCCTCAGACCAAGAATTTGAAGATCAAGCTGATATCGAGTCATGGCAAGGTAATGGATCAGAATCAAATCCGTACATTATTGAAAATTACAACCTGACCATAAATGGTACTGCGATTACAATTATAGATACATCGGTTTACTTCGTGATACAGACTTGCCTAATAGTCTGTACTAATTCCACCTTCACATCACTTGATTATTACAACAACTTTTGCATGGTGTGGGGTAATGTTACTAATGGAGCAGTGATTGATTGTGAGATCTATTCTGTTAGAAATGGCTTAGGAATGCAGGATGTGAACGAATCTAGAATTGACGGATGTACTTTTGGATTAGAAATGACGAACTTTAGACATGCTATCGATTTGACAAATACGGATTATTGTGAGATTACAGATAACACAATCAATACAGTAGGTCCAGTTGATAGAGCCATATCTCTTGACAATGTCCATCATATTGTGATTACCTTAAACCAGCTAATGGGCTATGGATATGGAGTCTATGGAGACTCCTCAAACTACTGTACGTTGGAGACTAACAACTTCGTAAATTGTATGAATGCAGCTGTAGAGTTAAATGGGAATCATACAGTTGTCATCAATAATACAGGAGATGGAGGAGCCTATGGACTCAGATTCTCGGATTGTGTGAATATCACAGCTCAAGACAATTCACTCGCATCAGGGGGTATAGGACTCGAGGGAGAAAAGATAGAATACTGGATATCACATACAATACAGGACAACCAAGTAAACGGACGTCCTATTCTATACTTACCTGGTGCCAATTATCAAACAATCAATGTGTCATCTTTCGCTGAAGTAATTCTGACAAACTGTGTTGGTTGTACATTCTATGGAGGTTCGTTCACTGATAGTACATATGGTTTTCTGGGCGGGTTCTTAACAGATTGTAGTTTTGAGAATAATACAGGGGACAATAATAAGGCATTCTTTATTTCCCTCACTAATTCGGAAGGTTGTAATTTTACTAACAATGAAGCTGGTCAAAGTATCAATGCAGCAATCATTTTGATATACTCAACTGGGTGTACAGTGGTAGGTAACACTGCAATCCATTCTGGAATAGTATTCTATAACTCCCAAGATTGCATTGTAGATTCAAATATAGTCAAGAGATCTAGCACAGGAATTTGGCTTGGTTACTCTGATTTCTGCAACATCACTAGAAACCACATCGAAGATAATGGTGGGGGGGTGTATCTATGGGATTCGCATAATAACACACTCAAAGACAACAATGTGTTTCTGAATAACGCCTATGGCTTCAGTATTGATTACTCGAGGTCAAATCACCTTACTGGAAATCGGATTCATGATAACAATAACGTTGGCATTGATTTTGGGAGTAGTTCGAGTAATAACACAATAATCAACAATACGATTTGGAACAACGCTGGTCACAATGCAGTGGATGATGGGAGCTCGAACCAATGGGATGACGGCGTAGCTTTCGGAAATATGTGGGGGGACTTTGATGGGATTGGATATTATTACATTCCAGGAACAGCAGGTGCTGTAGACCACTATCCCTTGGAGGCTCCAGAAATATCGACTACTACTTCATCAACATCATTGGTTACTACATCTACCACAAACACTGTAAGCACGACATCAAGTCCATCTACTACATCTACTACATCAACAACACCTACGGAACCAACTACTCCACCTTCTTATCCATATGAACTGATTTTCATCATAGTAACAATTGCTGCTATAGCGTTGATTGGAATAATAGGATTATTCGCATTCAAGGTAATTCGTAATAGAAGGGGGTAGTAAGGACAGCATCAACAACAGCGTGCTTGAAAGAAATGCGGGGTAACATAGCATTAGGGGGCATCTCTATACAAAGAGATGGGTAATGAAACCAAGGCCGCAGAGTGTACAGCAAGAGCCAAGCGTCTTGGGTGAAATGGAACCAACGGAGCGCACTCCCCGTCCAAGAGTTTATTTGCATATGCAAGAGAAATCCGCCTAAGAGGACCAGGAGATGTGTAAGAACAGAGGTTTATTTCTCATCTCATTCTTGCTGGTTGGAATGATGTTACCAGTGATGACTGGTACACTTCTACCCACCACTCAGCAAGTAGTAGAGCCTGTATTTGTACCATCAGAGTTGACACCTCACTCACCAATTGAGATAATGTCAGATGCAGAGTTTGCATCACAAGCGGTATCAGAATCGTGGGCAGGAAATGGTTCTGAGGTAGCACCATACGTGATAGAGAACCTAAACATAACAACTGATGATGTTGCCGTTCATATCTCAAATAGTAGTTCACATTTCATCATTCAGAGGTGTTATCTATCCACACTCACAGATGAGGAGTCCAACAATGAATCAAGATTCTCCTGCATCTTCTTCTTATCTGTAGATAACGGATTGATAGAGAACTGCACAGTACGCTCACAAAGGGCGGCTATCGGTATTATAGGTTCGACAAATTGTGAGGTTAGGGACTCAGATATAGAGGGGGGTGGTAGATTTGTGGCCTGCTATGCAAATTATGTAACTCACTGTATTATCACAAACAACACTATACATGGTGTACTAACTAGCTACGAATCGTTAGAAATTCAAATGTCATTCAATAGATTAGCTGACGATTGGATATGGTGTCAAGAAGTACAGGATAGCACGATCTCAAACAATACAGTTGAAGGAATACGATTCGAGGGGCATGACACCATTATAGCCAATAATAGCATCGGATCTTCAATCACATTGTTTGACTCATACAATCTCGATATCCTCTCCAATGTGCTGACAGATGGAATAATCAGGATTAATGGCGATTTTGAGGTGTTCTGGACTTCACACACAATCCTGCACAATGTTGGAAGGGGGAAACCAATTTTGTATCTCAATGAAGGTATGGATCTTGCCTTCAATGTCAGTCTGAACCATCAGGTCATTGTGGCGGGAGTCACAAACTGCACATTCTATGATGGTTCATTTGTATCCCAACAGATTGCATTCCTTGTGAGGTACAGTCAATCCTGCAAGTTTGAGGATAACTATGGATACAATGTTACTACATTCATTGACATACGCGACTCTGAAAATTGTACTTTCACAGATAATATGGTAGAGGTAACAGAGATGCCATTTCTCATCTACAACTGTGATGGTGCCAACTTCTCCCATAATACAGTCACCTTTGCTCAGTATTTTGCTGTTGAGATTTATGACTCGAATGACTGTATAATCAATTCAAACATAGCCTTTGATTGTTGGACAGGCGTACGTCACACAGCAAGCTCAGGTTCTGTGATTAACAGCAACTTCATGCGTAATTGTGGCAATGGTATTTCACTTAGTGGATGTCAGGGAATAACAGTGCAATGGAACGATATTGGTAACTGTTCTAATGGGATATCTATTGAGGACACAGACAACTCCCAATTTGTACAGAATACACTGTTCGACTCAGCAGAGCATGGATTCGAACTCTCATCTGGTGTGAACAATGCAATATTCGCGAACATATTCTTCTCAAATCAACTCTCTAATGCGTTAGATTATGGTTTAGAGAATAACTGGGATGACGGAATATCAATGGGTAACTTTTGGGATGACTATAATGGCACTGGGACATACAGCATTCCAGGTAGTGCAAATAGCATTGACCACTATCCACAAAGATTTCCAACAACTGCTGTGACTACTACTTCATCCATTACAACTACAAGTACTACAGTATCCAGCACTTCAATAACATCAACACCAGTGACAAGTACACCCCCTCCAACTGGTGATGATAATACTGTACTCATCCTTGTGGTCTTCACAATTGGAATAGTAGCAGTAGCAATAGTCATTGTGTTCTATATCAGATACAGAGTCATTCTACAAAGAACAATAGAGGGCTCCACATAATCAACAGGTGATGTGTAGAGCCCTGATTCAGATTTACTCAAGAGGGGGAAGACCCCGTGCTTGCCGCACACTATCAACTGAGGAAGCATCCATCAGATAGCAGGAAATCTTTGTCGATTTACCAGGAGCTAGCCGTCTCTTGTCACGAAACCAGAACATCTGTGCAGAATCACCGAGATTGTCTGCTGAAATTGTGGAATTAGCTTTTGTTGTAGATATCACTCCCAGGACTTTGCCACTCTCTGGTTCAGCGTAAGCGACCCAACCAGCCTCTGGAGCAACACGAATATCTGCTTCACTCCCAGTTGGTTGATAGACAACGTCTCTGCCAGTGGCTACACTGTGGATCCAACTCTGGATCTTTCCATTCACACGGGGAGATCCTCGCATACCGAGGTAGAACTCGATCCACTGTGAGGTATTGTTGGTAGCCTCAATCTCAGCGTAGACTACAGGTGCATCCTTTAACTGTAGATATCGGACCTTCATGTCCACACCCTTGAGCTTTGGACAGTGAGCCAGAGTTGAAGAGAGTTCATAACCTTGCCAGGCGTCATGGCCAGTCTCCTTGATACTCCACTTTTCCTTATGGAGAGCTGTCTCCCAGTCCCACACACCAACATGCCAGAAGATAGGCATCACACCACTCTAGTGCTTGTCCCACCAGACATATGGACCGGCTTTCGGGAAGGTATCATAGAACAGACTATTTTCGCCTGTAGGTCCGAACTTAGCAAGAGACCCTGCATAGTCAGCTGACACTGCAATCTCAGACCGTCCACTTGCCAGAGTATGGAGTTCTACATCCTCGATTGTTTCGGTCTTCTTCGTTTCAGAGACCCTTGAGTCGAAGACAACCGCAGTCAATGGCACTGCGTGTATACGGGCAGTTCCAACGAACTTGATCTCTCCTCCACTCAGGAACCAGTCCGCACCCTCATCAACGATGACTTTGAGTTTCTGTGTAAAGGGTTCGTTGATTGTCATCCCCTCAGCCTTGAATTCAACGTCACGACTTCCATCTGATAGTAGACCCTCAGGTAGTCTGAGTATGATTGTGGCTTCAAAGGGTTCCTCAGGTGTGGCCCTGACCCGCAGTTCAAGTTGGTTCTCCTTTGCTCTGTCAACAAGAACAGGCGCAGTTATAGCTGAACCTCGAGGTGCATCTTTCTGAGCAAGTTCAAGCTCGATGTCAGACCGAATCTCAATCGGTCCTTCCTCATCCAGAGTGACTCCGTTGAGTCGTGCCCAGAGAGAACGAACCTTTCGCCATGTACCGTGACCAAGGACCATTCTAAACAATCGCTTGTCTAGTGTTGTTCCAGGCTCAAGGTCAGGTAGGTCGTACTCGAAGTTGCTGATACCCCAGGACCTCCTTGGAGAGACCTCTTTCAGATGTTCTCGCTCCCAGATGTATCCCACGGCAATTTCGCCATCAGCATCAACCATGGCACTCCAGTCCTCATGGTACATCTCAGGCTTCTTGGGTATCTGACGTCCTCCGTGCCACTCTTGGGAGTTCATCCTGTAAATCTCATTGTTGAGAGGAATATACATGGCATCAAAGTAGAAGGCCATCCAACCACCAACCCGGATTCCAAGATTCTTGAGAGTAGAAGAGCCAAGATTAGCTAACTCGGTGGACATCTCTAGTAGTTCTTGCCCTGCATATGCTCTGAGGGTTATAGTCAGTCTTAGGCCGGGACGGTCTCCTGAGTCAGCAACAAGCTCAATCTCAGCATAGTCCCTCTCATTTCGCAGAGTCACATTGAACTTCTTGCGCTCCCACTCTGAACCTCCAGTGGGGAAGGGGTACCCGATTCGTGGCATGAGGCACCAACCACCATAGGAACGACCTGAGATCTTGTGTTCAATAGATTTCACTACCATTGGAGGCTGTTTGTTCATCTTGAATCGAAATGTTTCGGTCTCAAGGATGTAACTGTCCTCCAAACTCTCATAGGCTAAAGCACCTGCTGTACCAAAGATGCCTACATTGAGTGGTCGCTGTGTCACTAGAATCTCCCTAGACTCTTCAGTGATGTAGACAGAGGTCTCCATTGTGATGAGTGTGCTCTGGTCAACTGCATCTGCTGTCACCTTCAGTGGAATGTGAGTGTCCTCACCAGCCTTGATCTTGAACTCAAAGATACGTTTCTCCAATTCAGTTCCATCTGGAGGTGCGAATACACTCTTTTCAGCAATTTCGAGCTCGGTGTTGGTCCTCAGGCCTACAATAATTTCCTTCGTCTCGCCGAGTGAGAGAGTGGGAAATCGTGGTCCAACAGAAAGTGATACTGCCTCATTGGGAATAACACCAGAGTATAGATTGATCGACTTTCCATCAATTGTCAGGGACCATTCAGCTTGGGTCTCGATCTTGGTATCAGGAGTTGCCTGCCTATCGAGATGACTAGCCTTAGGGAGAATCACATAGTCTGCGAGAACTTCAGTCTCTTGCCCGACATCAATATCTCCAGAGGTTGCTCCTAGAACATCAATTGAAACATAGTCATCAGGAGAAACTAAGACCGAATATGAGATAGTTTTATCCGTCTCATTCTGGATCCTCATCTTCACCTTGCTTGTTCCAAATCCAATGAAGCCAGTATGTTTCTCAGGGCGGACATCAGCTGAGATGGTCGTTCCATCCATCTTCAGGACAAATCCACAGATACCCTTGGCCTCTCGGTCCACAGTAATATCAAGTGAGTCACCATTCTCACCTTCAAAGTAGTACTTGAAGACTCCAATGCCATCCTCAGAGATTGTGTCCATCTCCTGCTTGATCTCGCGTTTGAAAGAGTCGTACCAGTAGTGGCGCTCAAAGAACTCCTTGAAGAACTCACATCCGATGATTCCAGGAATGTGTGATTCCATGAGCACTCGAGTTCCTGGCACCCAGTTGTAACCAGTCCGCTTGTAGAGTGGCAGTGCCTTCAGGTTACCACCCCAAGTGTGCAGGTCCACTCTCCTCTTGTCGAACTTCGCTGCGGTTTCAGCGGCCTCGACCAAGAGGGCCTTTCCAAAGCCTTGCCCCTGATAGGCTGGATTTGCACCAAGTAGTCCAACATAGGACGCCTCTGGGTCAAGCTCCGGGTAACAGAGGTCACAGTAGCCCACTATCTTGTCATCGATGTAAGCGACCATCCTGCGAATCGCAGTTCTCTTGCTCATATCGTCGTAGATTCTCTGAGCTGTGAATGGATTGCCATGTGTGAAACCACCTGGCCAGGAGTCGCTATCATCGAACGAGTTTAAACACTCGGCGAGACGAGCAGAGTCCTCCATTGTCATCTCAAAGTCACGCACTTTTCCTTTCGTGTGTTTAGTCTGTCTGCTAGTCATCAGTTACGACTCCAGAATTGATAGAACCGCCTCTGAGAGAAGTTGTTTATAAGTTTTACTAAAAAGGTTTGGAGTCCCAACCATTTTGGTAAGTTTTGGTTTGGATTAAAAACAAATTACGTCTGTCAACCTGATTTGCAGTAACTCGCAATCAATATAACAGAACAGTGAGTATGTCATACGGTTTTGAGGAGAGGATTCAGTGTCAAAGGACCCGATGGTTGGACTTCGTGCAAGAATCTCAGAGAATCCAAAGGATGCTGATGCGTGGTGTCAGATAGGACTCATTCTGCTAGGACAAGGAAATGAGAAGGAGGCTGAGGATGTATTTCAGCGAGTGGTGCAGCTTGACGACAAACAGTACAGAGCATGGGCAGGTCTTGGCCTCATTGCAGCAAAGATGGATAGACTGCGCGAGGCAGAGGAATGCTACAAGAAGGCTGTCAAGATAAACTCAGACTTTGATGATGCATGGATAGCATTAGCAAGAATCTATCTGCACCGGAAAAAGTTCAAGGATGCTGAGAAAGCATTCAAGAAATGTAAACCAAAGACGCCAGATAGGAAATTGCTTCTAGCAATGGATATGGGTTTCCTCTATCTTTCTTGGGAGAAATTCTCGAAGGCTGAGGAGGAGTACAGAAAGGCACTGGTTTCAAAACCAGACGATATTGTAATCACTATGCAACTAGTAGGTGTTCTCAATAGGCAGGGAAAGAAGGAGGGTGGGGAGATAGAGAGCGAAATCATGAAGGGGCCCCACTCAGTCGAGAAGTGGTTTGAACTTGCCCTCTACTGGAAAGCTCGTGCAATGCAGGAGAAGGACTCAGTACTCTACCATGTAGCAAGAATAGTTGAGGTATGTAACAAGATCCTAGAGATTGATCCTGACAACATTCACGCACGTCTACTCATTTATGAAGTAAGGGCGGCTGACCGTTCTATCTATGGACCTCTGAAAGATCTCTACTATTCTAGACCCTATGAGACGCGTGAATGGAGAAAGGATGAGAGGATCAAGACACGTATGCTGCTGATGAAACTTGGAGAAGAGATCGTAGAGCTTGTCAAGGATTCAGACGACGAAGCTGCCAAGAAGAAATGGGCCCATATCAAAATAGACCAGCGTACGCTTGAAACCTGGCCACACTATTGAGCAGAAGAGATGGAAACCGATTATCACATTTGATAACTCACAAGCAATATAACGCAGTATCAAGTATGTCATACGGTTCTGAGGAGAGGATAGAGTGTCTAAAGATCCCATGGTGGGACTACGTATACGCGTGTCGGAGAATACAAACGATGCTGAGGCGTGGTGTGAGATTGGTTTCCTTCTTCTAAGACAAGGTAAGTCTAAGGAGGCAAAAGAAGTCTTTCAGCGAGTCATTCAGCTGGACGATAAACAGTTTCGGGCATGGGCAGGCCTTGGTCTTATTGCTGCAAATGCAAGGAAACTAAAGGATGCAGTGGACTTCTACAAAAAGGCAGTTAAAATCAACTCGGACTTCAAAGATGGATGGATGGCATTGGCAAGAATCTATCTCTATCAGAAGAAGTTCAAGGATTCTGAGAAGGCATACAAGAAATACAGACCGACAACGCCTGAGGAGTCGCTAGTTCTAGCAACAGATAGGGCATCCCTATACATGGCATGGGAAAAGTACTCTAAAGCGGAGGAGGAGTTTAGGAAAGCTATTTCGATAAAACCCGATGATGCGATAATCAAGCTCAATCTGGTATCAGCTCTCAATCACCAGAAAAAGCCTGAAGGGAGAGAACTAGAGAAGGAGATTATGGAGGGACCACACTCAGTGGAGGTGTGGATGACAATCGCGCTCTACTGGCGAACTCGTGCCATACAAGAAAAGGACTCAGTACGTTTTCATATGAAGAAGGTTGTTTCAGTCTGTAGAAAGATTCTGCGAATTGATAAAGACCATATTCATGCACACTTAATCACTTTTGAATGGGAGAAAGAGGAATTACCAATCTTCATCTCGTTGGACGATCCATACTTCATCAGGCCCTATTCCTCACACAGAGAGAGGATTGATGTGATTAAGAAACGCAGGAGAGTGGAAAAACATGCAGCTGAGATTGAAGAACTCATTCAGAAATCAGATGATGAAGCTGCCATAAAGGGGTGGAAGAAACTCAGGATATCAGAGTACACATTCAAGAAATGGAAGGAAGAGTATGAGAAGCAGGACTGGTCTATTAAATCTCTAGCAGACTCAGGAGTCCTTTGGTAATTGTAGAGTCATCCTGTACATCTCATTATACAGCTCGAAACCCCGCTCCCTGCATAATGTAGCCAGTTCTGGTAGACCAAAGAATGTGACTCGGATGTAGTCAAACTCAGGTAAGCTGAATGGTTTGAGGCCGATTAGAAAGTCGTCAAATGCCTCTACTGTGTCAATTACAAATGGGAAACATCCTGGAAATGACGATAGAAACCCGGAGACACCAACTAGATCCCCTGTTTCATCCTTCAATACAAGCACCTGATAACGTTCAGAGGTCAGTCGTCGTCTGATGTGAGGTATTGGGAAAGCTTCACTGTATTTGGTTCCAACAGTATCGATTTCATCCTCTTGAATCAATTCACATGTGTATTTTCCTTGAGGCTTCAATGAATTGAGGGGCAATATGTAGTGATAGGCCTCTGAGGAGATCTTGAATCCATATTTCCTATAGAGGTTATGAGCAATGTTGTTAGTCTGCATGGTGTAGAGATGGACCTTTCGAATTCCATGTTCCCAATACCACTTCAGGGCATACTCCATGAATAGAGT
>JAEOST010000599.1 GCA_016840245.1 Candidatus Thorarchaeota archaeon | reverse complement strand
TCTTCGTAGCATTCCAATGGATAGATCGAGACCTACAAGTTGAGTATTGGATGATAACATGAACAAGAGGGTGTTATTTGCAGTACCACACCCGACGTCCAGAACCAATGAATCATTGGTCAATGATACACCCTGCAGTATCTGGTGAATCATCTCAGGGTCTCCTACACGTACCTTGTCGTATATCCTCGACACTGAGTCATAGTCAATTGAGCTAGAGTTCATATCTTGATTATCTGGCACAAGTGCTCCCATACAATCTAGGACCCATGCCACTTTAGAATGTCTTGGTCAAACGCGTTAGCGGTAATCATATCTTGATTATGGGTTAAGATACCATTACAATGACTAACATCAATGGCAAAATTATACTGAAGGATAGCCCTCCGTACGATGCAACATACATCAGGATTGGGGGTGTAATGGTCATTGTTATTCTTGGACCGGTCCTATTCCTGATAGCCTATTCTGAACCCGTATTGATTCCTCTTAGTCTAGGACTGGTTATTCTAATCCCACTCATTGTGATAGGTGCTCCATACATATTCGGAGTCCCAGCGAGAGTTGCTGTTGATGAATCCGGAGCTAGGGTAAGACATGGCCTTGTGACTATCAATATGCCTGCAGAGGACATCAATCAGGTCGAGATACAAGATCCACCATGGTGGCTAAGTATCTGGTATCTCTTTCCTGATGCGCAATGGGTACGTATAAGAAAGAGCCGAGGTCTCTTGAAGTGGTGGTATTTTCCCACCACGAGCGCGGTAAGGTTCATCGATGCTGTGAAAGCGATTTTGAGGTAAGAAAATGGAGTGGAACTCAGCTGATTGGCTAGCAAGTGCAAGGAGACTTGTTCACTGGGCGAACGAACTTCCACAAGAAAGCAGTACAATGCTTCTCATTCGACACTCCCATCGAAACCCTATTGTAGACCACACTGCACAACTGAGCACTGAACTCACAGAGCTGGGACGACGAATGTCCTTCGAGATGGGAAAAAGACTCCCAGTACATAGACCAGCTCACTTCTTCTTCAGCTTCGTATCTAGGTGTTATCAGACTGCAGAGGAGATGTCCAAGGGATTTCAGGAGGTTGGAGGAACTGTTATCGACCTTGATGTACTCCCGGTTCTCGCAACGCCTGAGATCTATGATGATGCAGTCTGGCAGAACCTCCAGCCAGATGGCAAGAACATCACCGAATATGTGAACAATTGGGCAGAGGGTAATTTTGGAGATATGATCGAGGTCTTCGATACATTTCGGGGTAGGCTCTTAGATGATACAATCTACAGATTGAGAGATACAAAGGAAAGTGTCATGCATGTCCATATCACTCATGATCTTGCTCTAATGGCAGCAAAGAGAATCCTGCTTGAGAGGTCTCTTGAGTTTGAGGACAGGGAGGGTTTTCTTGGTTGTATTGGAATTGCTTATCACAAAGATGGAAGGCTAGTTCTTAGCTCTTCAGATGAAGAGATAACACTGGAAATCTAGTGGTCAACCAAACATCTGGTCGAGACACATGTCACAGAGACGCTCTGAAGCTCCATCATCTTTCTGAATGACATGCTCGCATTTGGAACACACAGGCCGAAAACATCTCTCACACAAAATCAAATCGGACATCTTCCTGATACGTCCACATACTGCACACATGTTCTTTGTACCTCTACCCCTATGAGCAAACAGAGTCCGAACTATGGCGACTGCCGCCCTACCCGCAGCGAGAAAGCTCAGACGGATTGATGTAGATACAGTGATTCGTGATCGAATTATGACCTAACGTCAGTCATACAGGAGATCCAGCTCTTGTCCAGACTTTAACTGGTATTTCTCAGCAAGAGCTGCGCGGGAGTCAAGACATAATATAGCAAGATGTATGTATTGAGTACAGGTGTATGAGTTGAGAGTATCAGGTATCAGAGCAATTGATGAAACCGGTCAACCTGTTGACTATTACAGACAAAGACAGTATAGTAATTGTCGAAAGCAGAACGCCTACTGTTTTCTCTCAATCATTCTCTTCATCCTAGCTGGAGTCACAAGCTACCCCGGTGTTGCAGAGGCCATTCCTGGTGGATACCTCACTATAGTAATCATTGACATTGGGATCGTACTAACAGTTCTAATGCTGTGTAGATTGCAGATGAAATGAGAGGTTTCTATTCATCCTCTAGAACTACACCATCTATCACTTCATGTACACCCATGTCAACTTCCGCATCATCCTGTTTCCGATGATAACCAAATGCTTTCCGAACTAGCACAGCCCCGAGAAAGGCAATGACTGACAGGAGAATAAATGTGGCAGGGAATCCTACTCGTGGAATGACCTCACCGAAGATGATGACCATGGGTAGTGTTGCAATCATCATCAATGTTGGACGGAGAGAATATACACTATTTCTGATTCGATTTGGTATGACATCAATGAGGACTCGTTGAGTAAGAATCGCTGCCATTGTGGCAATCAGGAATCCCGCGATGAATAGGATAGCGATGAACAGTAAGGCGGGTCCTGATGCTACGGGAAACTCTAGGAGCACAATATCGGTAAGAGGGATGAAGATAGTCAGGATATCTGACGTTGCTTCGGGGGTTGGAAAGAAAATACCAATTACAGCAAGAAACACGAGAAATCCAGCACCACAGATTCCAAACAAATGAAGTCGTGGAATCCACTTACCTGGGTCAAACCTCTTGGCCCATATCCCAGACCGCTCCTGTAGTGGGACCTGTGGGACGTACATAGCTGTCCTAAACATAGAGACCGCTACTTCGTTGAAGAGATATGTGAAGTAGAAAGGGAATAGTATCAGACTTCCATAGACATTGGCCACAGAGTAAATGAGGACCTCTCCTAGAAACAACCACTTGATGAAACGATTTGATGCAACAAACTGTACTCCCTCTTTCAGGATACCTAGATAGTCCTCCTTCTTGCTCTCCACATCGCGTTTCTCAATGACCTCAGGTAGATCTTTTACATATCTTAGAACAACAACTGCCAAGATGATACATATGACTGACTGAATCTGAAAGACAAGATTCCTGCTGTAGGTCAGTGCAATCCAACTTCCGGGAATCAGTGATAGGGTTGTGGCGAGACCTGCTAGCATACCTAGCTTTCCTTGGAAGACACCATACTGTTTACGATCAGCATCATTGGGCATGGCAGCCCTGTAGTTAGTATCGAACCATGCCCCCCATGCTCCGCTCTCTTGAGACTGTCCAAGTCCCAGGAGGGCAAAGATTGCTATGTAATGGTAGTAGGGAGTTCCTGTAGTCACCATTGCAGTTAACCAGAACACTCCTGCATAGCAACACAGCGCTGAGGCAATGACAAATCGTTGTCCAAAGCGGTCTCCCAGGGTACCGGTTGGATAATCAAAAGTTGTCTGTATAATGAGCTGAATGGCAACTAGGATTCCAGCCTGAGCCAGTCCTGCGATGTAGTCACCATGTCCTAGCTCCTCAGCAATGAATACCAGCCAGAATGTTGTACTGATTGCGAAGGCCATTGCATAGGATGGCATCAGGACCGCCATGATCTTTGCTAGACGATATCCGGCATCTGGTGCGTCTTCCATACCTAGAGCGCGTTGCATTCTACTCAATTTCCGTTTCAACTCCAGAATAATACGGGGTGCATATCATTATACAATAAAAGTTTGTCTAACAAAGCATTATACAGTGATTGTATGCGACGCGTATAAAAACACTATTAAAGGTTGGTCAAGCAAAATATAATTCGAGGAATATTAGAATGACCCCCTACGACGAATTGCTTGCGAAGAACAAAGAGATCACACTTCTGGGAATTTCTGCAGGTGTTCTCAACTGGGACATGCAGACATACATGCCACCTAGAGGTGCAGGCCTACGTGGTGAGCAACTTGGTATTATCAGTAGAATCATCCATCGAATGGGAACAGATGAAGCCACAGGTAAGCTCATATCTGGTGCAGAGAAGGCGGCTGATCCCAATGACAAATTGATGGCTCGTAACCTGTATCTGATAAGAAGGCAGTACGATGAACTCACCAAGCTACCTGAAGACCTTGTGGCTGAACTCACCCAACAGCAGGCAATCACATCCAATACATGGGTCCAGACCAAACCCAAGAGTGATTGGAAGACCTACGAACCCGAGCTTCAGAAAATGTTTGATGTATCAATGAAGAGGGCAGAGGCTCTGATGGAGCTTCGAGAATTGACAAATCCCTATGATGTCGTCATCGACGACTTTGAGTCAAAGATGACTGCAGATGAGATTTCGAAGGTCTTCACTGAACTCAGAGGCCCACTTGTTGAACTGACGAAGAAACTCAGTGAAGCTACAAAAGAGGTGGACTTGGACCTTGTGAAACGGAAAGTTCCTACAGAGGTCCAGAGGCAAATCGCTCATACACTAACAGGATTAATTGGATATGATACCTCTTCTGACCAAGCAGGTGGGAGAATCGATGAGGTCACACATCCCTTCACAACGGGGTATTATGATGATGTCCGAATCACCATGAATTATAACGAGCAAGATCCAGTGAATGGTGTCCTAACTATCCTTCACGAAGCAGGCCATGCTCTATACGAACAGAACCTGAATCAGGAGTGGAAGTTCCAACCACTAGGTGCGGCATCAAGTTTCGGAGTTCATGAGTCCATCAGTAGATTCTATGAGAACATCATTGGTCGTTCCCTAGATTTCTGGGAGTATTTTTTGTCAAAGCTCAACGAGATGACAGATGACACTTTCAAAGGAGTTGACTTGGCCAACTTTGTGAGAGGTTTGAATCAGGTCAAGCCATCGAAGATACGAATCCATGCTGATGAAGTCACCTACTCACTGCATATCATTATTCGCTTCGAGATTGAGAGGGACCTCTTTGCAGGAAGGATACAGGTTTCTGAACTGCCAGAGGTGTGGAATCAGAAGTACGAGGAGTACCTTGGCCAATCATTTGACAACCATGGAGAGGGTGTCATGCAGGACTCTCATTGGTCGAGTGGATACTTTGGGTACTTCCCGAGCTACGCACTTGGAAACATCTATGGCGGGATGTGGGTAGAAACCCTGAGCAAGGATGTTTCCAATTGGAGACAGGATGTCAGCAAGGGAAATCTTGAGCCAATTCAGAAATGGCTCCTTGAGAAGATAATGAGTCAGTCAAACCTCTATGAACCTGGAGTCCTAATGAAGAATGTGACTGGAAGTGAGCTGACAGCCAGACCATTCATCTCATACCTTGAGGAGAAGTATGGCAGGCTCTTTTCGTGACCAACGATATAAGATACCAGCAACAGAGAGAAAGAAGTCAATAAGGACATGAGTGGTCTATCATGGATGACGAACTGACTGATGCACTGGCAGGAATCCAGCTAACAAAGGAGGGTCGTATTCCTCAGAGAGACTATGATCTCGTCACAGATGATGACATTGCAGAGGTCCTTGCAGACCCAGCAAGGGCTGCAATCATCTGCATTCTACGTCATGGGATAGAAGACAAGAAGACCGTGGAAAGAAAGGACGATGCCAGTGGAGAACGAGTGATTAGAGAGAAGATTGTCAAACGTCATTCACTCTCAGTCACAGAGATATCGCAACTATCTCAGGAACCCGGTCTCTGCGATACCCCCCTCACAAACAGTCAGATCTACCACCATCTCCCCAAGCTGATCAAGGCAGGTTATGTCATCAAGTTTGGTACAACTACTAAGGGAAAACGCAATACAGACTACTACCGTAGAACTGCGAAGATATTCATGTTCGACAAGCTCCCTGGAGTAAAAGATGGTGGCGAGGAGTATGGTAAGAGCAAAGAGAAGATCAAAAAGATGCTGTCCTTCTTTGGGTTTGACCTATCTGAAGAACTCTTGGAGGAGTATGTTGAGCTGAGAATACAGGCCTCTGCAATTGAGCATGAGGGACACTCAAAACTCATGAGAATGGTGAGAACAGATGTCGCTGACAAAGATGTCCTGTACATGTTCGAGGACTTCATTTGTTCATTTTCAATTGCATCAGATGAATGGGTGAAGATTCGAAAGCGAATGAATGAGATCCTCTTTGATTGAGAAAAAAAGAGGAAGGGGAGTTATCCCCTTCACAGTCTAAATCCGACACTCGTATTCCCATCGTATTCCTGTGGAGTATCGCCCCCACCGTGCGGGTAGGTATTGAGGGCATAGTCAAAGCAGTCTTCCATCAGGGTGTTAGGATTACTACCGTAGTGATTGACGAGACCGTACTCGAGGAAGTAGTATGTCCAAGCTCCATTCAGGTGTGACGGGTCATCATAGCCATAACCATCATCCGTACAGGTTGTGGTCATGTACACCTTAACGGAGTTGCCAAGAGCAGCAATCTCAGGAATCAAACCACCACTATAGCAATGATCAATGAAGATGAAGATGTCACTAGCATCAGAACTCCCGATGATTGGAGCCAGCTCCGTATCATAGAAGTCCCCATCCTCTCCAGATTCACCACTTCCGCAGTCCCACATACAGAGGTATGAGGAACCAGCCCCATTTCCAGAGCCGTGACCAGAAGTGATGAATGCAATCTGGTCGTCCTCATCAGCTCCAGAAACCATCCAGTTCAGTGAAGCCTTCACGTTGGCCTCAGTAGCAAGGGCATAGTAAGTTGGGTAGTTAGAAGTATGGCCATCACCTAGTACTCGGATATAGTCATAGTCCATTACGTTGTTGAGATAGTTGTACCAGTCAGTTGCATCCTCGTCGCAGTAAGAGAGATCACTGATGGCCTTGTAGTCGCTTATACCAACTATTACAGCCCACTTCCTAACAACACCATCTCCACCGCCCCCACCGGAATCATAGGTGACAGAAACGGTCAGCTCATAGGACCCGGTTCCGCTATAGGACCGGACCATGATGTACCATGTTCCAGCTCCAGGGTTGTTGAAGGTGACCTCCTCACCACCGCCAGTGTAACCTCGCCAATCGTATGTACTTGTTGTAGGTTCAGCCCCAAGACGCCCGTACAGGTCAAAGTCAGCAGAGCCACATGTTAATACCGAGTACATACTCAGAGCATCAGCTCCAATGTCTATGGTCCACATCTCAGTGTCATACTGTGCAGCAAGAGAGCCTGTTGCAGGAACTCCGTCTTCGAGGACATTATCTCCTCCACCACCTCCACTGTCATAGGTCAATGACACTGTGAGGTCGTATGAGCCAGTTCCACTATAGGATCGAACCATGATGTACCAAGTTCCCTGACCAGGTGTATTGAAGGTGACTTCCTCTCCTCCACTTGTGTAACCTCGCCAGTCATAGGTACTTGTTGTGGGCTCTGCACCTCGACGACCATAAAGATCGAAATCTGCAGATCCACATGTTAGGACTGAGTACATACTGAGAGCGTCAGCTCCAACCTCGATCGTCCACATCTCGGTTGCTCCGACACTTGCCAGAGATCCAGATGAGGTCACGCCATCCACTAGGATGTTGTCCCCACCTCCGCCTCCACCACCTTCATACTCAATCTGATCGATGGCAAAGCCCCAGTCAGTGACTGAGTAATCTGTGTCGAGGCGGACCTGGATTGTCTCTCCCGTGCTCCATGATGACCATCCTCCGGATGAGTAAAGGCCAGACAGCTTGTGAAGTTGGGCTCCAGCATAATCATAGACATATACAAAATCATAGTTCTGTTCTGTGTCAATCTTCGTGAAATGGACACGTATCTGGGTTGCTCCGGGTTCTGTTATGGTCCATGTGTAGTCGTAGTTGTTAGTATAGGGATGACTCGACTCCACAATGTAAGACTCCACAGGTCGGGAGAATCTTGCATTACTCGATGTCAGGGTATCAGACACTGAATGCCCCATAGCAAACATCGGCATAGATGCCAATAACAGTGTAAGGAGAACCAGAATTGAAAACACTCGCATATCTCGTTTCATTTGGTTTTGCACCACGCGACCTGGTTATTGTTTAAAACCAGATGTGGTAAAAAAGTAAAACCAATATATAAATTAGGTTGGATTTACCCGAGCTTTAAAGTGGTGTTAAAGTTGATCCAATTCTCAGTAATTGAACTTCACCAACAGATTCCATTTCAACGATTTTCCAGCGAGATACATAGTACTATAAGCAAACTCCTCCACGCTCCGAGTACAGGCATAGCAACTATGCAAACCTTCTCTAGCTGGTTTTATTGAGGATTAACGACCTTCTTGTACTTCCACATGAAGATTATCCTAGTTTTGAATGACCTGAATTCGCAATAGCGAGTGAATCACAATGAGTGAAAACAAAACAGAGGCCATTGAGGCCACAATTGCCGAGCTTAAGCCCGGAATGAAAAGTGTCAACATTACCTTCAAGGTCATGAGCACTAGTGAAGAAAGATCAGTTGAATCTCGTAGAGACGGTGAAACATACCGCGTATTAGATGCCGTTGTAGGCGATTCGACAGCAACAGTCATGATGCCTATTTGGAACGAAACCATCGAAACAATAAAGGAAGGCGAGACTTACGCACTCACAAATGGATACACAGGTCTCTTCAAGGGCAATCTAAGACTTCAATTAGGAAAGTTCGGTTCGATTGCTACAGCTGAAGAACCAATAGATGAAGTGAACACCGAAATTGACATGTCCGCGGATCATCACGAGAACATTCGAAGATAAGTGAAAATCTCAATTCAGATTCGATTGAACAATCATAAGCGGCATTAGGATTAATGACTAAGTTCAAAATTTGAACTTGACTAACCACCCTGAGTGGGCTAACCTATTGGCCGCACATTCTTTTTTCCCATATCTTTTTTAATGACAGGTCATTGGTGACTGACTATTCAAATAGTCTGTATATGATAGCTGAACAGCATTACCGATGATGAGAACGGAGGTTTTTATGCCTTCAATACTGTGTTGCAACAAGTACTGAGTGTGAGTGTGGATACGAGTTTGGATGATAAATCACAAGACAAGATAGTAACACTCCAAGAGCTTGAAGAAAGAGCAAGTAGCAAGGAGGCTTGGTGCGGAGTGGTGATATTCGCTCCAATCATCTTCATTGTTGTAAGCGTTCTCATCCCTCCTGCTTTTGCAGATACCGTAGTTCCGGTAGCAATTATAGCCACGTTTATTGTGTGCATTATAGGCATAGGCATCTTCGCAAGTAGTGGAAACATAACACACTACACCTATTCAATCAGGATCCTTCAACGGATAGGTTCACTAGACCTTGTCATCACAGAGAAATATACAGCCACTGAAAGGAACGGAGTCTACATCTTTCTCACAACCAAATCCCCAGGGACCCTGTACTATGTCGTTTTCAAACATATAGAAACAACTCAGAAACAAGAACTTGATGTACGAACGGTTTTCATGAAATGGGACGCTTCTATAAACATTCAGGGGATGAGGGTTCACACTCTGGATGGACAGTTCACAATCCCAACATCTACGAGAGAGTACATCACAGGCAACGGTTTACTTTTTGCGGTTCCACTTCTTGGTAGATCATACATTTTACGTGCTCCCGAGTTCTCTGGAGAACAATTAATTGCTGTTCTGGAGTATGCATCCGAGTTTGTGGAAACTTGGAACTGATTACTTGATATAGCACTTACATGTCAGAGCATCGGAAACTCATAATACCTATAAGATGGGAATTGAGCATCATTGAAGGCGGAGGTAGTTTGTTTGAAAGGTCTACGAGCCGGTCTGTCTTTAGTGATCCTATTTTCATTATTTGTTATTCCAGTCGGTTTACCATTGACTGGATTTAGTAACATGAGTCTTCAGAAGGACGCGATTCTATCTGATTGGGAAACACCTCAGGTGATACCAGACCCCGAGTTGGAGGAGAGTCCTACATTCGCAGTAAACGGAAGTTCGGATGAGTTCTCATATAGTCACGATGCAATAGACAACTCAGTAAATC